>NZ_JBBBEI010000040.1:0-40870 GCF_037132455.1 Huijunlia imazamoxiresistens
CTGCCAAATCTTTTTTCTTAAAAACCGGCGGCTATTTTTTCACCCTTATTTTCCCCTCACCGTAAAGAACAACCGCCGTTATTTGTTTGGCGGGCCGCAAAGATACAAGCTCTACCATTACCCGCCAAGCTTTTCTTTTGTTTCTTAACATTTTCTTCTCCCCTACCCCTCTAAAATAAAAAAAGGAGAAGGTGGAAACCTTCTCCGTAGCTTGTCTATGCTTGATATGTCAAAAAGTAATGCTCAACGAAACCGGATGCGCACACAATATTAAACCGGTTCCACGTCTCCGGGCAGGGACGGACCGGTAGAAAATGGGGGGTTATTTCTGCTTACCGGGCTTTTCTTCCTGCTTTCCTTTTATGCGGATCACCGTAAAGGAATAAGGCTGCAGCTCGGTTACCAGGTTTTCCGGAACAGCGATCGACGAGGTCACCGGCCGTACATTCCTGTCGGAGGGCGCACCGGCCAATACCGTCTTTACCGCTGCGGAACCAACCGGCACGATGCCTTTCAGGTCCACGGAAGCATTCACCGGCTGGGGCAGCAGGTTGACCAGCTTCACCACCACGTCCTTACTCTTTGCATCCCGCACCACTGACACGGCAATGCGCTTGCTCACCGCTTCCGTATTATTGGAAAGGGCCACGGCGGCCGGCAGGTATTCCGTGCCCGCATTCTGCCCGTACAATTTCTGTACTTCGTAGTTTACGGTAGGCTTCACTTCCGTGCCGTTAAAGTAAATAAGGTCGGGGTTCCACTGGGTATGTCCCTCCCGGGCCAGCAGGGGCGCATAAGAGGTCATGGTCACCACGTCGGCATTCCGCTCCACGGAGGCCAGGTACAGGGCCTCGGCCAGGGCGTTGTAAAATGTATTGCCCCGGGTGGCATATTCACCGAGGTACACCTTCGGCTTGGAACGGTCGTAGCGGTCGTAATACTCCTGGTTGTGGATCATCCAGGCCGGCGGAACATAATAGTGTTCGTCCACCATGGGCACCTGCAGCTTCGAGGCCAGCTCCCAGCCTTCCTCGTAATCCGTTCCTTCATAAAAAGGTCCTACGGTGCCGATGACGGTAATCTCCGGATGCTTTTCCTTCAGCGCCTTATAGATCATCGCGAACCGCTCTTCGAACACGTCGGAGATCAGGTCTTCGTTGCCCACGCCGATATATTTAAGGTTAAAGGGTTTGGGATGGCCGGCCTCCGCCCGCATCCTGCCCCACTTGGAAGTGGCGGGTCCGTTGGCCCATTCCACCAGGTCCAGGATGTCCTGTACGTATTCGTCCATCTGGTCCATCGGGATGCCGCCCTGCTGGCCGCCCCCATGGGGCCCGGTAGCCGAGTTCTGGCAGGGCACGCCGGCAGCCACCACCGGCAGCGGCTCGGCGCCCATGTCCTCGCAAAACTGGAAGTACTCGAAATAGCCCAGTCCCATGCTCTGGTGGTAGTTCCAGATATTGCGCTGCGGCTGGCGGGCTTCCAGCGGGCCGACGGTATGTTTCCAGCGATAGATATTCTCCAGGCCGTCGCCGTGCGCCACGCAGCCGCCAGGGAAGCGCACAAAGCGCGGATGGAGATCGGCCACCGCCTGCGCCAGGTCGGCCCGCAGGCCGTTCTTGCGTCCTTTAAAGGTTTTTTGCGGGAACAGCGACACCATATCCACCGCCAGGCGGCCGGCGGCCAGGGGCTGCAGCTCCAGGCGGGCGTCGGCGGCATCGGCCGTGGGCGTCAGTACGGCCTTCACGGCCTTCCAGGCGCCGGCAGTTGCAGTAACGGTGGTACCCGCCAGCAGGTTACCTTCCTTGCTCACCAGGCTGACACGGATCTTACCGCCTTTGCCCTCCAGCTGTTTGGCGAAAAGCGAAAAATCGTAGCGCTCGCCTTTCTTAACCGGGATGCCGTCGAAGCCCCCATTTACCAGGGCCGCGCCGGGCGCCGTAGTGTGCAGCACGGCATAATGCGGGTTGTTGGGATGAAGGGGCGCAGCGGAATCTATGATCAATTGGGTGTTGTCGCCTTTGAGGGACCAGGCATGGGTGGCATTCCAGCCCTGGTCGCGGAATTTTTTGTCGCCGGGCTGGTACTCGAAGCCGCGGTTCTGCACCAGTTCGGCATACAGCCCGCCGTCGGCGGCATAGTTGATGTCTTCAAAGAAAACCCCCACCAGCAGGTCGCTGATCGACTTTGCCCGCTGCGGCTCCAGGGAGATCTTCGCCTCCACGGGCTTCAGGCCGGCAAAGCGCTGGGCGTCCTGGGCCGCGCTTTCTGCGTAAAGGGTGTTGCGGTACTGGTTCTGCTCGTAGGTTTTCACCAGCTTGTCCACCACCGACCAGGGCACCCGGTGCACCTGCCCGGTAGCGGCGCCTCCCGGGAGGGCCACGGTCAGGCTCCCATCCTGGTAGCGGGCGGGGGGCACTTCGGTGGCGGCCGTGTAATTTTTAAAGTCCTTTGTGGTGACCTGGAAATACTTCCCCGCTGCATCGGCATAGGTGACGACGTAGGCGCCGGCCTTCTGGTCATAGACCGCCACCGGCCGCAGCACGTTGGCGCCCGCTGTAACCGCCGGGTAGTTCTGGCGGCCCCAGTCCACCAGGTCGGCCGAGGCCGCATGGGCAAACAGGTGTTCGCGCTCGTTCAGGCCCCAGACCGCGTGCCAGACGCCTTTGGCGTCCTGCAGCACAAAGGGAGTCATCATGCGCTTGTCCGATCCCCAGGGACCGTAATCGCTTTTGACATAGGCGTATTCGTTGCCCACGGGATGCCAGCTTTGCTTATCGCGGCTCCAGGCAAAATGCAGCCCGTTCTTACTGCTGTTTTTGGTGGTTCCGTAAGAAAAGAGATAAACGGAATCGGGTTCGTTCGCCATAGCCGCCGGGCTTACTCCCGCCGCCAGGGCTACCAGTGCAAGAAATCGTTTCATGTATGGTCTTGAAATTTAAGTAAGTGTATCGCCGGCTCCGGGCAGGGCTGGCGGTGAAACGCTGCAAATTATGGAGGAAAATGGGAGCAAAGGGGGACATATTCACTAAATAAGGGTAAAATTGATGAAGGCAACCGGCCCATCCCCCACATCCGGGCTCTTTTGAAAAAGGAAAACCTTAGTAATTTTACAGAATTTGGCAACCCGCCCTCCATGGCGTTTTCTTAACTACCCTGGCCTATGTTCGCTCCAGAAAAACAAGCTTCCGCCGAAGCGGATAAACTGTCCGGCATCGTCAACCGCGTCACCTTCCACAGCGTGGAAACGGGCTATACCGTGCTGAAGGTCTCCAGCTTCCAGAAACCCGCGGAGGAAGTGACCGTGGTGGTGCACCAGTCGAAAGTGTTTGCCGGCGCCACCCTCGACCTGTACGGACAGTGGACCACCCACCCCCAGTACGGCCTGCAGTTCAAGGCCGTCAAGGTGGTCGAGCGCAAGCCGGCCACCGCCCATGCGCTGGAAAAATACCTCGGCTCGGGCCTCATCAAGGGCGTGGGCCCGGTAACGGCCAAAAGGATTGTAAAGCATTTCGGAAAGGATACGCTGGAGGTGTTTGAAAACAACATCGAACGCCTGACCGAGGTGGACGGCATCGCCCGGCGCAAGCTGGAAATGATCAGCCAGGCCTGGACCGAGCACCAGGAGATTCGCAACGTGATGCTGTTTTTGCAATCACACCACATCTCCACCCTCTTTGCCGTAAAGATCTACAAGACCTACGGCAACGACGCCATCGAGATCGTCACCAGCAATCCTTACCGGCTGGCACAGGACATTTACGGCATCGGCTTTTTCTCGGCCGACAAGGTGGCCCTGAGCCTGGGGCTGGCCAAGGATTCGCCCCAGCGCATCCAGGCGGCCATCGACCACATTTTGCAAAACGCCCGCAGCGAGGGACACTGCTACCTCACGCAGCAGCAGATCGTCCAGGGCGTGACGGAGTTGCTGTCGCTGGAGGCCCCCGGGGCCATCGATACCGGCTTGGTGGAGATGGAAAAGAAAGAAGAGCTGAAGATCCGGATGCTGCCCGACGACAAAGGAGGGGTACAAAAATGCTTTTACGCCCACTCGCTGTTCTACGACGAGCAGTACCTGTCCACCAAGGTGCGGCAGCTCATCGCTCACCGGCTGCCGGCCAGCCGCGAGCACCTGCTGCAGCAGCTGGAGGTTTTTTGCAGGTTCCACCGCATCACCCTCAGCGACGAACAGCAGGAAAGCGTGTTGCATATGCCCACGGAGCGCCTGTCGATCCTGACCGGCGGGCCGGGCTGCGGCAAGACCACCACCACCCGGGCCCTGGTGGGCCTGTTGCAGGCCATGGGCCGCAAGGTGCTGCTGGCGGCGCCCACCGGCCGGGCGGCCCAGCGCATGAGCGAGGTCATCGGCGAGGAAGCCAAAACCATCCACCGCCTCCTGGAATTTGACGTGTCCAAGGGCGGCTTTAAAAAGAACGAGCTCGATCCCCTGCAAACCGACGTGCTGATCGTGGACGAATGCTCCATGCTGGACGTGCACCTGGCGGCGGCCCTGCTGCGGGCGGCGCCCCCGCAGGGGCAGATCGTGCTGATCGGCGATGCCGACCAGCTGCCGGCCGTCGGCGCCGGCAACGTGCTGAAGGACCTGATCGCCTCGGGCGTGGTGCCCTGCCACCGCCTGACCAAAGTATTCCGCCAGGCCCAGGAGTCGCTGATCATTTCCTACGCCCACCAGATCAACCGCGGCGAGGTGCCCCGGATCGAATCGCCCTTTCACCAGCCCCAGGTGTGGCAACAGAAGATCGACTGCCTGTTCATCGATTCGGAAGAAGCCACCAGCGAGCAGCTGCGCTTTATTGCCCGGGTGAAACGCATGGGAGAGGCCGGAAACACCGAGGCCACCGGCACCGGCGAAAAGACCAACTGGATGCAGGAAACGCCTGCCGATCCGTACAGCCAGGACAGCGAGTTTTCGATCCCCTCCAAGTTCAGCCACGTCGACATCGAGGCCCTGCTGCAGGCCCGTACCTACACCGACGAGCTGAAAGAGGTGCTCCGGCGGGTGCACCCCTGGTCGTCCCTGAATTACGGGCTGTCCGCCGTGCCCATGCTGGAAAAGCTGTACGAGACCATCATTCCCAAATATTTTGGAAAAAACACCGAGATCCAGATCCTCTCGCCCATGACCAAGGGCAGCCTGGGAACGGCCAACCTCAATAAGGTGATCCAGGAAAAGCTCAACCCGCCCAGCGAAGGAAAGGCCCAGGTAACCGTGGGCGGACGGATTTTTCGCGTAGGCGACCGGGTGATTCAAAAACGAAACAACTATGACCTGGGGGTCTTCAACGGCGACATCGGCACGGTAGCCAACGTGGACAACGAGGACATTGCCTTAATGGTATCGTTCAAGGCGGGAAAGGAGGTCAAGGAAGTGGCCTACGAAAAGGAGCACCTGCTGGAGCTGGACCTGGCCTATGCCATCACCATCCACAAGTCGCAGGGCAGCGAGTTCGAGGCCATCATCATCCCCGTAGTGACGCAGCACTTCAACCTGCTGTTCCGCAACCTTATTTATACCGGCATCACCCGGGCCAAAAAGCTGGCGATCTTCATCGGCACCCGCAAGGCCCTGGCCATGGCGGTAAATAAGCAGAATACGGCGACACGGCAAACCGCATTGGCGTATTTGCTGCAAGGCGGAAAATAAGTCCCCTCCCTTCCGGGGTCAGGGCGCTTTCGACCGGACGATCTCGGCCCCGTTGCCCGTATAGGTAAATTCGACAATGCAGCCCTGGCAAAAGCTTTTCTTTTCCTTGTCCTCCGTAGGACCCGAGGATTTTTTGGCACTGTCCACGGCCAGGTAAATCCTGCGGCCGTCCGGGGAAAGGGCAATGTCCCGGTAACGGGCCATTGCCTGGAAATACACCAGGGTGTCGCCGGTAAGGCCGTCCCCGTTTTCGTTTAAGGGCAACCGGAGCAGGCGGCCGGTTTTCAGCGTGGACAGCAACAGGGAGTTGCGCCACCCCGGTATGGCAGGGGATGTATAGACGTCTATACTGCTGGGCGCTTCGGACACCCACTCCCCCCGCTCTCCATCCCTGGTTTTGACCAGCACCTTCCGCAGGGTGCTGTTCCGGGTGGGGTAGAAACTTTTCAAAGGATTGCGGTAAGCAGCCCCCAGGGCTGTGGCAGTGGCCTGCTCGCTGATGATATCGGGATAAGTGGTATTCCAGGCTCCCGGCAACTCTTTGTGGTCGGTAGCGCCGGCGGCCAGCCCGTTGTAATTGCCGTCAGCATAGCCTTCGATCAGCGGGTGGCCGTAGTTACCCGCTTTTTCAATGAGGTTGACTTCATCATCGGAATAAGGGCCGTGTTCCGATGAATAAATTTTCCCACCGGCAAACGCAAGACCCTGGGGATTGCGGTGGCCATAAGTCCAGACAGCACTTTGCCGTTGCCCGTTAAAGGGATTGTCATTGGGGATCCACCGGTCAAAGGCGTTTGCATCCCCGTCCGGCTCGGTATGGAACCGGAGGATCTTGCCCTCGTAGAACCGCACGTCCTGTGCATGGTTGGGGCGTCCCCCGTTATCAAACTGCCCGGCGCCCATGTCACCGACGGCATAAAACAAATAGGGCCGGTCCCCTTCCGGGGCGATCAGTAAACGGCCGCCGTTGTGGTCGTTGCTGCCCGGGATCGTATCGCAGAGCACCACGGGATCGATTAACTTACCGGCCGGGGCATCATAACGGTACCGCACGATCCGGGTGGAAAAAAAGCAGCCGCCGTACTTATCCGCACAACCGCTTCCACGGGCCCCGGCACCGGCAAAACGGTACACGTAGGAAAGAAAGACATAGGGCTTGCCTTCCCCGAATTGCGGATGCAGGGCCAGCCCCATCAACCCGCCCTGCGGCCAGGGCTTGCGCTCCTTTTTCTCCTCTTTCACCAGGTCATACCTCGAAAACTTCCGCTCCCCGCTCACATCCAGCACTACCGTACGCTTGCCGCTGGCAGGATCCACCCGGCTGACCCGGTACCCTTTGGCTTCCGTTACCCACAACGACTGGTCGGGACCGTAGGTGATCTCCCAGGGATCGCTCAGCCTGTCGGCTACAATCCGGCGGACAAATACTTCGCCTTTGGGTCCCGTTACGGTTTCCGGCGCTTTCGTACCGCCGCAGGCAGAAAGAAGAAACAGTAAAATTGCGCTGATGCTACGCATACTTCCTGGTGATTGGTTTTTAAAAGGGGTGCAGCCCGGTAAACAGGCAGGAGAAAACAGGCAAGAGTGGTGCCATGCGTGGGGGCAGCAACCTGATCACGTAGTAATAAAGCGTATCTTTAACCCACAACCAAACTAACCTCGTGCGTACCTACCTGATCAGCCTTTGGGCCGGCGTATTCTTTCTCCTGGCCGGCGGCAGCCTCCGCTCCCAAACCTCCACCAGCAGCCTTTTTGTAAAATCCTATACGTTGGAAAGCGCTCCGGAAAATAAAGACTTCCTGCTGGCCCTGCCCGGCGGCAGCACTATTTTCGGTGGCAGGGGCCACAGCAACGCCAGCATCACCAAGGCAGACGCCCAGGGAAATATCGTGTGGAATAAAAAGATCCCCCTGTCCGCCCTGGGTCCGTCTACCCAGGCGGTCCTCGCGCCGGGCGGTGTTTTATGGTTTGCCCTCGGCGGGGGCAGTTTCGCCCGGATGGATACCACCGGCAGGCTGCTGTCCGCCAAAAAGGTTATCCATCCCGAAGGGGATTGCTCCTATATCGATATGCAGGTGGCCGCAAACGGCGACCTCTGCGTGCTGTTCCGCGACTGGACCGGCAGCGGTGGCGACAAGTACCTGCTGACCCGCTTCGACCCCGGCTTCTCCCAGATCAGGTGGACGGCCTTTTTTTCGGCCGACTTCGCCAATTACCGCCAAATACTGGTGGACGGCGACCGGGTACTGGTCGCCGGCTCTTCCACCGTGAGCTCCCGGGAGCCCCTGGCCGGGAACCTCCTGTGCTTCAATGCAACGACCGGCAAACCGGAGCGCCAGGTGACCCTGGAACTGGACGGCCATCCTACCGATATCCGCAATATTTACAGCTACGACAACGGCTACCTGGTTACCGGCATTTACCTGCCCCAGGGCAACACCATCCCGGAGAACAAGGCGGTGGCCGTGCGGCTGGACAAAGCCCTGCAGCCCAGGTCGGCTTTCCGCCTGCGCAACCAGAACGGGCCCGACTTTGCGCACCTGTGGGTAGAGCCGGACGGTTCCTTTTTCGGCGTGAGCCCCTCGGTAGGGAACACCTATTTTCACGTCAGCCCCACGGATTCGCTTTTGTGGTCCCGCATTACCATGACCCAGCCTGCCGTCCCCTGCCGGATCGTCCGCTCCGGGGGTCAACTGGTGGTGGCCAGTGAATACCATAATTTCCTGTCAAGGTCGGACCTGAATGCCCTGGTCGGCGACTGCCCCTGGGGCGAGGAGGCCAACGGCACCATCCCCCTCCGCCCTACGTTGATTTCCGGGCAGATCTATATGGCCGATACGTCCCTGCTGACCGTTTCCCCCCTTTCGCTGACCCTGCAGAACCACCCGGCCGCCACGGCCTTCACCTACTGCTCCTCCACCAGCAGTTGCGCCTCCCTTTCCATCCAGGGAGCCTCCCTCCTGTGCACGGCCCGGGACCGGGTGCTGTTTACCGGGAAAAGAAATGCCGGCTGCTCCCTGCCGGTAGACTGGCAATTGACCGGGGGCCGTTACGAGGCCTACCGGCTGAACGACAGCACGTTTTCGGTGCGGTTCTTACAAAACGGCACCTACCGGCTCACCGCCCGCCTCGGGGGTAGCAGCGTTCCCATCGCCGACAGCCTGGAAGTAACCTATCATGCGCCGGACGGGCTTAGCCTCGGGCCGGATACCACCTTGTGTACTGGGGGCAGCCTTACCCTGCAGGCCGGGCAAGGCTACCGGGGCTACCTGTGGCAGGATGGCTCCACCGGCACCTCCTTTACCGTCCGGCAGCCCGGCACCTACCACGTACGGGTGGAAACCGCCTGCGGCTCCTTTTTGCGGGATACGATCACGGTGGGGCAGGCGCCGCCCCCGCCTTTCGACCTGGGCGGCAACCGCAGCGTATGCAACGACGATACGCTGGTAGTGACGGCCCCCGGCGGCTTTACCGGCTACAACTGGCAGCCTGCGGCGGCGGTGCGCCGCAACGGGGAACAAACCGTTACGCTGACGCCCCCGGTCAGCACCCAATACCGGGTTACCGCAACAGGAGCGGGCGGCTGCATTGCTACTGGCACCCTCCTGGTCCGCGTCTACCACTCCACGCCGCTGGACCTCGGAAAGGATACGAGCTTCTGTGCCGGCGGCTCCGTGACGCTGCGGGCAGGCGACGGCTTTGTACGTTACCTCTGGAACGACGGAAGCACCCAGGCTACCCTGCCTGTCCCCCAAAAAGGGCTCTACCGGCTGAAAGCCTGGAACGCCAACGGCTGCCTGTCCGAGGATAGCCTCCGGGTGCGGGAGGTATACCCAAACCCAAAGGTCCGGTTAAGCGGTGATTCGGTGCTCTGCGCCGGCACTGCCCAAACCCTGGATGCGGGGAGCGGCTTTGCGGCCTACCAATGGAATACCGGCTCCCGGGAACAGGTAATAACGGTGCGGGACAAGGGCGTGTACCGGGTGGACGTGTGGGACGGAAACGGCTGCAGGGGAAGCGATTCCACCGCGGTCACCCGCATACAGGAACGGCCGGCCGGCTTTCTTCCGGAGGATACCGCCTTATGTGCCGGTACTGTTTTGCGGTTAACGTCCCTGGCGTCCTTTTCCTCCTATCGCTGGAGTACAGGCGCACCTACCCCGGGCATTACCATCAGCCAGCCGGGCACTTACCGGCTGGAGGTGACGGATGCATCCGGCTGTACCGGCACGGATACCATCCAGGTGCGCTCAAAGCTTTGCGTGCAGGAACCCAGCGTACCAACGGCCAGTGTACCGACGGCCTATGCGCCAACAGCCTTTACGCCCAATAGCGACGGGAAGAACGACTCTTTCCGTCCCCTGCTTTTGGGAAAGGTCGTCAAATACCAACTGGTCGTTCTGAACCGCTGGGGCACAAAATTGTTCGAGACCACCGACCCGGCAAAGGGATGGGATGGCACCTGCAAAGGAAGACAGGAAGCTTTCGGCACCTACGGATGGTTCTGCACCTACCAACTGGAAGGTAAACCTGCGGTACAGCAAAGAGGCACGATCGTACTGCTGCGGTAACGCCGGCAGGAAACAGGAGGCGTAAGCACCGATTATCTGTAGGAAGAAAATGGGCGCTTTTGCCTAAGACAATTGAAGCTGCACGTAAGGCACAAATTCTTCCTCAGAGAAAAACCCCGGCGGCAGGTCCAACCCATCCAGTTTTTCCCCGTCCCAGCGTAAGGGTACCTTAAGCAAAATGCAACTTACATGGCTCTCCAGCCCGTTGATCCACTGTTTTTTCACATACGTTCCCCGGGAACATTCTTTACGATCGGAAGGGTAAACCAAGATCAGCAGGCGGGCATCATTATAGTGTGCATAAGCAAACATCTGTTGCAGGTCGCTGTCCGCGGGACAGCTGTCTTCGATAATCTTCCACTTGGTATCTATCACTACACGGCCTTGGGAATGGCTGTTGATAACGATATCGGGACGCAGCGATTTTATGCTTCCGCCTGCAGGTTGCCAGAAACCGATTTCATCCTGGCGCGATATGTCCCAACTGGGATGGAGCCGGACCAGCTGCCGGTACACATACTCTTCCCAAAGCCGGTTCATATCAAACAGCAACGCCAGCACATGGTCGTTGCCGCCTGCGATATCAGGTTGGTAATTCAACAGCAGCATTCGGGCGATCAGCAGGGATTGACGATACCGGGCCGTTTTCTGGTCCACCCCCACCTGACTAAACGTATCGGCAGTTACCTTGATTTCCTTTACATCCGGGAAATCCAGCAGCAACCGGTCCGCCCGGCCCTTAACAAGCGGGCTGCCGGAAAGCCTTTTTACGAGCTTCAGTGCCTGGAAAAGGACCTGGTGTACCAAGTGATCCTTATCATAAACAGTATGACGCACATAAAACCGCTCTTTATGCACCAGGTTACGACTTAACTGTTTGGAAAATAACAGTTGCCCTTTCAAAGCGGACTGATTGCCATCTTCCTTGCGGTACTTTTTGATCAGGCCTTCGTGCATCAGCCGCTGAAGTTCTTCCAAGAACAGCGACAGATAGATCTCTAAGGTCGAATGGTGCTGCAGTTGCAACTGTGCCAAGTCGGGATGCTCTACTTTCAGGAGCTGGCACTCACGGAGCATTTGCAGCAGGGCGCGGTGCCATTTGATTCTTTCCTTTTCTTCCTGCTTTTTATGGTTACCCGGCTTATCCGCTTTGGGCAGGACCTCAATAGTCAGGTTACCTGCCTGGATTACCCCCACATATTGTTTGAACTTAACGCCATCGGGGTAAAGCGTAAGGAACTTATCGCCGTTCTTTTGATTAAATGCGCCCAGGGCTTTCCAGTGTCGCTCCTGAAAATCACCAGTACCTATTTCCAAAAACTCGTGTTCGAAAACTTTAAGCGGCTGGGGCATCTTTGACAGTTTCAAGAATTGGGGAAGGAGGATAAATGGACCGGAAGGCTTCAACCAGGGCTGTTTCATCTTGGGGCATTTTGAACTTATAAGTAACCTTCGATGCCAGCTCTTTTTGAACATCAGCCTCCAGCCCATCAAAACCGGCAAACAAATCGGTATACTTTTTTGTCGACTTTTCCACGAAGGCTTTGCCCAGGATCAGCCCTATCTTGCTATAGTCATTGTAAAAGAACTCCTTCAGTAGAGGAATGATCTTGTTCTCGAAAGCCTCCTTTACTTCATAAACGTTCTGGCATCCCATAAGCCAGGCATGACCAATGGTATGGTCGCGGTCCAGTAATACTTCCAAGCGTTCATTTATGGCTTTCAGCATCCGGTTCAGGTCAATGCCGTCCTTCGTTTGCTCCAGCACTTCCGGCCTGGGCATCATTTCCTCAAAGGTAAAGCGGCGGCGCAGCGCCGTATCTAAGGCCTCCACACTCCGGTCGGCGGTATTCATAGTCCCTATCAGAAAAAGGTTGTTAGGAACGGCAAATTCCGACTTACTATAGGGCAGCTTTACCGTCAGCCTTTCGGAATTACCCAGCCGCTTATCCGGTTCCAAAAGGGTAATCAGCTCACCAAAGATCTGCGAAACATTTCCCCGGTTGATTTCATCGATGATCAGTACAAACGGCCTACCAACCGCCAATGTCCCCTTGCTGTTGAGAATAGCCTGCACTTTTTCAAGGTAGCCCTCATATCCTAAATCCGCCGCTATGCTTTCTTCCCGGATCCGCTCCTTCTCCGAGAAATGATCCTTGATAAAATTCAGCAATCCTTTATAGACACCGTAATTCGGCGACAAATGATATGTCAGGTACGGCTTCAAGGCCTCTTGCAGATTCGATTCGGAACCGGATACGTTTCCCCTGTACATTTGCTCCAGTACGGTCTTCCTGACCGTAAACGGTGTTTTGCCGGCAACTGCCTTTTGGGAATTATTGCTCCATTGATAGTACACTACGATCCGGTCCGGATAAATCTCGTTCTTGCCAATCCTTAACTTGGATCCATCCTTAGTTTCAAAAGGAAACGCATCCTCTTCATAAGTAGACTTTAAGTGACTAATGAAGGCGTCAAATACCGTATCAAAATGCAAGTCCTCCGATGAGGCCTCCTCACTGTTTCGCTGGTACAGATCCTTCAGGGACTGTAGGCAAACTTGCTTGAATAATCCGGGCACAACGGGATAACTCAGTTCCTTTGCACCCGTATCAAAAACGGGTTTGATTCCTTCAATGAAATCCTCATAGCTCAGGCTCTGGTGAAAAGTAACAAAGGATATCCGGCCTTCGCTTACGTATTGCTCAAAACGCCTTTTCAACTCCTTGCGGTCTTCTTCCATCAGCTCGTCTTCCGGGGCATCCTCAATAAGGGAGAGGGCTTTTGTGATCGTTCTATAGGTTTTACCAGTTCCCGGAGGGCCATAAAGAATGGTATTCAGAGGCAGATCATCCAGGTCGTCTCCCAGGCTGGCCGCCGGCGCAGGCAAATGATCGGCTGGAGCATGAAGCCCATCCCTGATACGCAGCACCTGATTCAATTGTTTTGTGAATTTTGGCAGGGGAATTTCGAATTTCTCCGTCAGGTTATGCCGGGCAATGATGTGGTCAAACTCTGGCAGGATCGTTTCTATAAAAGCCTCCAGACTTTGCAGCATAGGCTCGTCGGCGAGCTCCTTACGGTACCTGCAATCACCTATGGAGTCAAAGCCTGCCACACTTTTCACGATATCCTCATAGCAGGCGAGCAGGGCCGAGTCGCCTTCACCCGGCCATACCACTTCCACTTTGTAATGGGGCTGAAGCTGATCGTCAATCCATAACACCCAACCGATGCTCCTAGTCATATTTTTATGGCCACTTGGGTTGTAAAAGCTTAGAAAAATATAGTCGGATCCCTGAAACCATTGCCCGTTTCCCAACCGGCGTTGGTCCCGGTTCCTGTTATTTTCCCGGCTTCTCAGCCAGAAACGAAAATTGGGATGGGTCTTGCGGTAATTTAGTAAAAATTCCAGCAGTTGGTCGCTGAGCCGGATAATTTGCTCCTGCTTCGTCATAAGCAATCAGTTTTTGAAGGGTAAAATTTTTACAATGATAATGTTTCCCGACAGTTCGCGAAAAAAACTGTAGCTCTTAAATAAATGCCTTGGCTGCCACAAAAAAGGGCACCTGTAAAGATAAACAAGCAGGCGGGAGTAAAATTTTGTAAAAACCGGGCAGCGCTTTTGAAAACACCGCAACCTGTCGAAATTTTAGTATTTTCAACCACCTAAAAACCAGCTTATGAGCGGCACAGACTTATCTCCTTTTCCGTCATATCCTACCGTCCGTGCACAGAACCGGCCGGCTTCATTTTATAAATAAACCCCTATGTCTACTCTTGCATTGACCATAAACGATGAAACCGGAACCGGAAAGGTGGTCCACACCTTCCAGGTGGAATTTCCCCTGTCGCTGGTTACCGTGGCCGACATCATTGAAAAACGGGTCCGGGCCGAAGTGCACCAGCACAACACCGCCCGGAAGGAAAATTTTTACGGACTGGTACAACCCTCCGAAGCGGAAGCTGCCCTGAACGGCTCCCGGTCCCAAAAGTTCCGGTTCATTGATGCCGACAAACAGGTAGAGGCCGCAAAAGAAGCCTTTCTGCGCAACGGCTTTTTCCTGCTTATCGACAACCTGCAGGCCGAATCCCTCGACCAGGCCTTTCTCCTGCATGCCGGTTCCGAAATCAGCTTTGTCAAACTAACCCCCCTTGTAGGAGGCTAATCCCCATGGACTCCCTGCATACATCCCTGCCCGGAAGCGAAACGGCCTCCGCCCCGCCCCCCAACCATACGCCCGCCATCCGCCAACGGCTTGATACGGTAGCCGCCAAACTGCTGGAACGGCATCAACTGCCGTTCCATCCCGGCTTTTACCAGAACCAGCCTTCGCCCGGAAACAAGGAAGCTTTATACCTGCATACCGGCGATATCCGCGGCAAGGAAGACCTGCTGTACCTCTCCGCCCTGCTGCCCGGCCTGAAGGAGCAGAACGACCTGGACGCAGAGATCAGGATAGACGTGATCACCTCCCTATTCCAGTACGTGCAGCTGGAAGAAATGGACCTTACGGAGGAAGAACTGTACCGGTTCCTGTACAGCTGGCGCCAGGTAACGAACGACAGCCGCTTCTCCTATGTGGTCCATAAGGCGCTTGGCCTTGTGCTGAAAAGAATGGACGAAAAAGGCATGACCGACGAAATAAAAGAGATCCTGATGCTCTTCCTGATCCCCGACGATGGCTACCTGCCATCCGAAGCGAGAAAGATCAACGGTACCGTGGAATTCCTGCTGCAGGGCGCCGTCTCCGTAGCGGTTAATATGTACGATCCCTGGGGCAAAAAGATCATTTCCTTCCTGGAGGCGTTGCCCGATAGCGAAAAGGCCGCATGGAAGGCCCTGCTGAACCACTGCCTGGCGGCTGGAGAAAAAGGCTCCCCGGTAAAAAAGTGGCTCGAAAAGGCGCAGCAACTGGTGGCCGCTACAGGCAGGGCTGCTTTTTCCACCCAACTGGCGGAATGGCTGTCCTTCAACCGCGACATCCTCCTGGCCATCCACCGCAATGAACAGGAAGGTTTCCTGCGCGAAGGCAACCACAACCTGCTCAAAAGCCTTATCTGGTGCGCGGGCCTGGTGAACGACGCGGCCCTGAACACCGCCGTGGACCACTATGCCGCACTGGCCTACAAGAAGAAACCCGGCCAGGGACCGGTATCCCTCAAAACCGGCAATGCCTGCATGTTTGCTTTTTCCATGCTGCCCTTTAAAGAGGCCGTTACCCGCCTGATGAAATTCCGCAACCGCACCACCAACAACGCTATCATCAAATCCATTGATAAACTGATCGGCGAGGTAGCGGAAAAAAGCGGCCGCGACAAGGATGTGCTGGAGGAGATCGGCGTGATGGATTTCGGGTTGAATAAACATGGCTGCCGCCAGGTAACCTTCGACAACGTTACCGCCACCCTGCAGGCAAAAGCAGCCGGCGACGTATCACTGACCTGGACAAAGGAAGGCAAAGAGCTGAAAAGCGTTCCTGCCGCCGTGAAAGCGACTCATGGCGCGGCGCTCAAAGAGCTGAAGAACGAAGCCACCGAAATGGCCGCCCAGCTGCAGGTACAGAAAGACCGCATCGAAAGCTACTATCTCCGGGCTAAAAGCTGGCCCTATTCCGAATGGCAGGAGCTGTACCTGCAGCATCCGCTGGTACGGATCGTGGCCGGCCGGCTGATCTGGTCCTTCACGCATAACGGCCAGACGCAAAGCGGCTTTTTCGAACAGGGACGCCTGGTGAATGCCGCGGGAGCGCCGATCACCGACTTGCCGGAGGAAACAAAGGTAGAACTATGGCATCCCATCCAGGCGGCTACGGAAGAAATCGTGGCCTGGCGCAACTTTATACAGGAGCGGGAGATCACCCAGCCCTTCAAGCAGGCGTACCGTGAAATTTACCTCCTCACCGATGCGGAGCTGCGCACCAACACCTATTCCAACCGCTTTGCCGCCCACGTATTGCGGCAGCACCAGTTTGCCGCCCTTTGCCGGCAGCGCCAGTGGAAATATCATTTAATGGGCAGCTGGGATTCGCACAATACGCCTGTGTTCCTGCTTCCGCACTGGAATATGATGGCCCAGTATTATGTGGAAGCCGACTGGAACGGCGCCACCAACGAAATGGGTATCTTCCTGTATATCGCCACCGACCAGGTACGCTTCTACCGCGACGGGGAGCAGCTGGAACTGGCCGACGTGCCCCGGCTGGTCTTCAGCGAGGTGATGCGGGACGTAGACCTGTTCGTAGGCGTTACCAGCATCGGCAACGACCCGGACTGGAGCGACGCCGGGGACAGCCAGTTCGGCAACTACTGGCGGAGCTATTCCTTCGGCGACCTGGGCGAATCGGCCAAGGTGCGCAAGGAGGTGCTGCAGCGCCTGGTACCGCGGCTGAAGATCCGCGACAAGTGTTCATTTGACGGCAAGTTCCTGGTGGTCCGGGGACAGATCCGCACCTACAAGATCCACATGGGCAGCGGCAACATCCTGATGGAGCCGAACGACCAGTACCTCTGTATCGTGCCGGCCGGCAAAAAGGAAAGGGACCAGAAAATGTACCTTCCCTTCGAAGGTGACAACCTGCTGTCCATTATCATCAGCAAAGCGCTGCTGCTGGCAGAGGACGACAAGATAAAGGACGAGACCATCACCCGGCAACTGAAGTAGCCCGGCGGAATCCTACCGACTCTTTTTTCCTATCCTGTACCTGGAATCGGCGCCCATGACAGCCGTTGCGGGTCTTTCTTCCCTACCAGCAGGATACGTCTCTGGTTGGGGCACCCCTCTCCAGATGGAGAACCTGTCCCGCCTCAGCGGGAGGGGCCGGGGGTGAGGTTACTTCCGCAAGGCCTCCCGCACCTTGGGGGCGATCTTCGTGCCGAAGATCTCGATGGACTTCATGAGGGAGCCGTGCAGCGGCCCGCCCACATCCATATGCGCCGAAAAGCGGGTAAGACCGAACAGCTCGTGCAATTGAAGGATCTTGTCTACCGCTTCATTGGCATCGCCGACCAGCAGGTGGCCACCCGAGCCGCGTCCCAACTCGAATTGCTGCGGCTGGTAGGGCGGCCAGCCGCGCTGACGGCCGATGCGGTTCATCTGCGCCGCGTAGAGCGGGTAATAGTCATCGGCGGTCTGCCGGCTGTTTTCGCCAAAGAAGGAATGCATGTGCACGCCCACCTGGAGGTTTTCGGGCTTATGGCCGAAATGCGCATAGGCTTTTCGGTAATAATCGAACAGGGACTTAAAATGCGCCGGGTTGCCGCCGATAATGGCAAAGATCACCGGGAGGCCGTGGCGGGCCGCCCGCACCACCGACTCCGGCGTGCCGCCTACCGCCACCCAGATGTCCAGGTGATCGTTCACCGCCCGGGGCAGCACTTCCTGGTTCACCAGGGCAGGACGGAACTTCCCTTTCCAGTTGACCCGCTTTTCTTTATTGATCTGCACCAGCAGCTCCAGCTTTTCCTCGAACAGCTCGTCGTAATGATTCAGGTCGTACCCAAAGAGCGGGAAGGATTCGGTAAAGCTGCCCCGGCCCACCATCAGCTCGGCCCGTCCGCCGGAAATGCCGTCGAGGGTGGCAAAGCTCTGGTACAGGCGCACGGGGTCCGAGGAACTCAGCACCGATACGGCGCTTCCGAGCTTAATGTTTTTCGTCACCGTGGAGGCCGCGGCCAGCACGATCTCGGGGGTGGACACGGCGTAGTCGGGGCGGTGGTGCTCGCCGATGCCGAAAAAGTCCAGTCCCAGTTCATCCATCAGTTTGATCTCTTCGATCAGCTCCTGCAGCCGCTGGTGCGCCGGCTGTATCTCGCCCGCGCTGTTGATATGCAGGTCGCCAAACATGCCAATTCCTATTTCCATGGAGTTCAATTTTTTCTATGTAAAGAGGACAATTATAAGGTTTTAAAATGAGCCGGAATCCATCAGGAAAGCGGCTCGGGGCGTGGTGCGCTGCCGGCAGGTTTGGAACGGTCATCCGGGAGGGGAATGAAGGCCTCGTTGTCGTTGGGCGGTAAAATGATCCGTCCCTGCTTCCAGTCTTCCTTCGCCTGCTCGATGCGCTCCTTGCGCGAGGAGACAAAGTTCCACCAGATAAAGCGCTCGCCCAGCGGCTCGCCGCCGAGGAGCATGAGCGTTGTGGGCTCCAGGGCCTTGATCACCGGGTCGGCACCGGGAGTGAACACCAGCATCTGCCCCTGCCGGTAGGCGGTAGTGCCGATGGCAACGCTGCCCTTGACCAGGTAAATACCTCTTTCGGCATGTTCGCGGGGCAGGCCAAAATGGGCGCCGGCTTCCAGCACCACGTGCAGGTAAAAGAGCGGTGATAGGGTGGCCACCCCGTTGCGCAAGCCATAGGCGGTGCCGGCGATCAGGCGCATCCACACACCCTTGTCGGTAAAAACCGGCAGCTGCTCCGGCTTGTAGTTATGAAAGGAAGGCAGGTCCTCTTCGTCCTTTTCGGGCAGCGCCACCCAGGTCTGGATCATCTCCAGCTGGCCGCCGGCCAGGGCGGCGGGGTCTTCGAAGCGCTCGGAATGGGCGATGCCGCGGCCGGCCGTCATCCAGTTGACCTCGCCGGGGCGAATCACCTGCTCCACGCCCAGGCTGTCGCGGTGCGTGACCTGGCCGCCAAACAGGTAGCTGACCGTGGACAGGCCGATATGCGGGTGGGGCAGTACGTCCAGCGACGAAACGTTGGAGGGCACGTCGGCCACCGGGCCGGCATGGTCCATAAAGATAAAGGGGCCCACCATCCGGCGCAGGCGGAAGGGCAGGATGCGCTTCACCTTCACGGAGGGACTGATGGCCGCCTGGCGGGCTTCAATGACAATGTCGAGCATAGGCCGAAGTATTGTTTCGGATTAAAGGTACCATTTCCTATTCACCCCAGGCCGTCACCACCAGGCTGCGCGGACCGCCCTGGTCGCGGTGCTCGCAAAGGTAGATGCCCTGCCAGGTGCCCAGCGCCAGCCGGCCGTGGCGGATCGGAATGAGCACGGAGGCGCCCAGCAGCGACGCCTTCAGGTGGGCCGGCATATCGTCGGGCCCCTCGTAGTCGTGCACGTAGTCGGGATCGTTCTCCTTTACCGTTTTATTGAAAAACATCTCAAAATCCTTGCGCACGGTGGGATCGGCGTTTTCATTAATGGTCAGGGAGGCCGAGGTATGCTGGAGGAACACCTGGCACAGACCGGTGCTGATCTGCGCCATTTCGGGCAGGGCCCGCACCACCTCGTTGGTGACCAGGTGGAAGCCCCTTCTTTTTTCGGGGAACGTTATCGCTTTCTGAAACAGCTTCATATTCCTTGCTATTGGTTTATTGGAGTAAAGTTCCGGGAAAGATAGCGAATGCTCTTATCCCAGTGCCTGCACCACCAGGCTCCAGCAGGCGGTGCTGAGAAAGGCCAGCAAAATGCCGATGCCGATAATGAGGTTGACCAGGCGGGCGTTGAGGCGATACTGCTCCGCCACGATGCCGGAAGATACCAGGGTGGGCATGGCCGCCTCCAGCACGCTCACCTGGGCCACCGCTCCCCGGGTGCCGGTGGCCAACACCAGCAACACCACCAGGGCGGGCGCCAGCAGCAGCTTGTACACCAGTGCGCTGGAAACCTGGGAAAGCTGCTGCCGCCAGCCGTTGAACTTCAGCTGCAGGCCAATGGAAAACAGGGCCAGCGGCCCTACCGTGGCGGCCAGCCGGTCGAAAAAGGGTTCGGCAAACGACAGGTCGACCAGGAAGGAAAGCACTAACGCCAACATACAGCCGATAAAAGGCGGGAACGACAGCAGCCGTTTTCCCACCTGCGCCGCGCTTACCTTTCCGCCCTGCGCCCCTCCCCCCTTCACGGCCGCGACGATGCCGGCGGTGGCCAGCAGCAGGAAGGTGGCCTGGTCGCAGATGATGGCGATGGGGATATGTTGTTCACCCAGGTAGGCGGCCACCAAAGGGAAGCCGATAAAGGAGGTATTGCTGTAGCCGCCGGCCAGCTCCAGGGAGCTGCGGGAGCGCTGCCCGTACTTTTTGTACCGGCAATAGAACTCCATAAAGAGCCAGCTGCCCGCCCATACCACCACCGGCGACAGCACCGGCACCAGCATCTGCCGGGACCATTCTATTTGCGGAAGGTATTTGAACGAAACGGCGGGCAACGCCACGTACAGGATCCAGGCATTGATGCTTTTGTGGGCGTCGGCGGGGACCCACCGCTGCGCCTTGAACAGCAGGCCGGCACCGATACAAAAGGCGATCAGGATAAAATTCACCATAAGAGCCTGCAAATTTCCGTAACCTTACGGCGAATAAATACACGCCCGTGCAAATAGACCCCTCGCTGGAGCAGCTTCGCTCCTTTGTTTCCTTGCTGCACCCGCTGGAAAGCGGAATATGGGAAGAATTTGCCGCCATCTGGCAGCCCTTCAGCGCCCGGCGCAAGACCGTGCTCACGGCGGCCGGCGAAACGGAACGGCACCTCTACTTTGTGCGGGAAGGCGTGCAGCGGGCATACTACCTGCACGAAAGCGGGCGGGAAGCTACTTTGGTCTTTACCTACAGCGGGTCGTTCAGCGGGGTGGCCGACAGCTTTTTGCTGCAGCGGCCCTCGAAGTATTTTTTGGAAACCCTGACCACCAGCACCCTGCTGCGCACCACCTACGGCCAGGTGGCCGCACTCATGGAAAAACACCATGGCTTCGAAACCTTTATCCGAAAAACGCTGGCCGCCACCCTGGCGGGTACGCTGGAGCGACAGATCGAGCTGCAGTGCTTTTCGGCCGAGGAGCGGTTCCGGGCACTGCTGACCCGCAGCCCGCATGTGCTGCGCCTGATCCCCCATAAATACCTGGCCTCTTACCTGGGCATCGACGCCACCACCTTCAGCCGCCTGCTGGGGAGCATACGCCTCTAAACTTCTTTTTTGACTTTAGTCGCTGTACGCTGCGCCCACCCCGCTTTGCGTACGGTCATTCTCATTGTCCTGATGAATCCGATCAAAATGCAACAACGATGCAAAAGAAGGGGTTTGGTATGCAAAAACGCCTACATTTGCAACAATGTATCAAATTCTATTGCGGGCCGCTACCGGCTTATCCGTTATACGAACAGGTACGCAGGAAAGGTACTTTCCTGTTTTTTATTCATTCAACTGTTTTCCCTTGCGCGCTATTTTCCCTTTTATATTGCTCTTCCTGCTCTCCCCGGGGGCTTTTTCACAAACCTGTGGCCTCCGGCTTTCCGGCCATGTGGAGGATGCGGATACCAAGGAAAAGCTGTCGCGGGCCGTGGTCACCATCCGGGAGACGGGCGCACAGCTGACGACCGACGAAAAAGGCGATTTTTTGTTCCCGGCCTTATGTGCCGGCGTTTACACCTTGCAGGTACACCACCCGCATTGTGATACGGCAGAAAAAAGAATCCTTTTTGCAAAAGATCATCATATAGACATCTTCCTTCCCCATGCCCGCAGGCTGCTGGGGGCAGTAGTGGTGGAGGTGCAGAAGGGCACGCCCAATACGGGCTTCAAAAAGGAACTGCGCGGCAGGGAGCTGGAGCAGACCCGGGGCCATTCCCTGGCGGAGGCGCTGAGCCGCGTCAACGGGGTGACCCTGCTGCAAACCGGCTCCACCATCTCCAAACCCGTCATCCACGGCCTGCACGGCAGCCGCATCCTGACCATCAATAACGGCGTGCGCCAGGAAGGCCAGCAATGGGGCAATGAGCATGCACCGGAGATCGACCCCTTCATCGCGGACAGGCTGACGGTCATCAAAGGCGTAGACGAGCTCCGGTACGGTTCGGATGCCATCGGGGGCGTGATCCTGGTGGAACCCAAAGCGCTCCGGACCACGCCCGGCGCATCCGGGGAGCTCCATACGGGCGGGTTCACCAACAACCGGCAGTTCGTCGTTTCCGGCGTTTGGGAGCAACGGCTCCGGAAAGCGCCTGCCTTCGGGTACCGCCTGCAAGGCACCTTTAAAAAAGGGGCGAATGTCACCACCCCCGGCTACCGCCTCAATAATACCGGCAGCGAGGAAAAGAACTTTTCGGCCACGGCCGGCTGGAAAAAAGACCGGTTCAGTACCGAGCTGTTTTACAGCCAGTTTGCTACCCGGCTGGGCATCTTTGCCGGCGCCCATATCGGCAACCTTACCGACCTGAAAACCGCCCTTGCCGCTTCCCGGCCCGATGCCGTTTTCCTGGGACAGAACACGTACCGCATCGGCCGCCCCTACCAGGAGGTGGCCCACCACCTGTTAAAGTCCAGGACCCTTTTGCGCAAAGGCGAGCATCAATTCAACCTGCTGCTGGCCGGGCAATGGAATAACCGCAAAGAGTATGACATCGTCCGCAGCAGCAGCAATACGAGGCCCCAGCTCGACCTGTCCATCGCCACAATGTCCGGGGACCTGAGCTGGGAACCGCCCAAATTCCATGGGCTGAACGGTACAACGGGCGTGTCTGCGGCGGTGCAGGACAACACTTACAGCGGCCGCTATTTTATACCGAATTACCGTTCGTATTCGTGGGGCGGCTACCTGGTGGAAAAATGGTCGCGCCACCGCTGGGAGCTGCAGGCAGGCGCCCGCTTCGACCACAAAACGATCCGGACCAACCGCCTGAAATTTAATGGCGATACCCTCAACCACGACTTTAACTTTTCCACGCTGGCGGCCTCCCTCAATGGGATCTACCATCCCTCCCCCCACTGGCAGGTGAACCTCAACGTTAGCCTGGCCAGCCGTGCCCCTTATGTCAATGAGCTGTTAAGCGACGGCATTCACCACGGCACCGCCACCTACGAAAAGGGCGATATCGGCCTGAAGCCCGAGCGGTCGCTCCACCTGTCCTCGGGGGTGAATTTTCAAAACACGCCCAAAACCTTCCGCGGCGAGCTGCTGCTGTATGCAAATGCCATCCGGGACTTTATTTACCAGCAGCCCCTGCCGGACAGCCCGGTATTGACGATTGCCGGCGCCTTTCCCCTTCTGGCGTACCGGCAAACCAGCGCTCTGCTCAGCGGTGCTGACCTGTCGGCAGCCTGGAAGATCGATCCCAGGCTAAGTTGCGGCTCCCGTCTCTCCGTGCTGTATGCCCGCAACACAACGGCCCGGGACTGGCTCATCCTGATGCCGGCCAACCGGATCAGTAACGAGCTCACCTATAACCTGAAGGAACGAAAAGCCTTTTCGGGCAGCTACCTTTCCCTGGAAGCGGTCAACGTCATGCGCCAGACCCGAACGCCGGATGAAAGCAAAGGGGCGCAGGATTACAAAGCCCCGCCCCCGGGCTATACCCTGGTGCACCTGCATGCGGCCACTACTCTGGCCCTGGGCCACAGGAAGATCACCTTTAACCTGGAGGTGCGGAACCTGCTGAATACCCGCTACCGGGAGTATCTGAACAGCATGCGGTATTTCACCGATGAGGCAGGCCGGAATATCGGCCTCCGCATCAAGGTACCGCTCCACCATACACCTGGATCCTGATACCATATTCTTTCATCAAAAAAACAAATACATGAATTGGAAACTGACAAGAATGGCCCTGGGAGTACTTATGATCGGCTCCTTGTTTACCGCCTGCAAAAAGGATAAGGACGAACCGGAAGAAAACGAAGAAGAGCTGATCACGACCCTGAAGCTGACCTTTGTTCCCGTGGGCGGCGGCGCCACCGCCACCTACCAGTTCCGTGACCCGGACGGCGCAGGCGGCGTAGCCCCCACCCAGGATGGGATCGTGCTAGCACCGTCGAAGACCTACAATGTAACGGTGCAGCTGCTCAATGAATCCAAAACGCCGGCAGAGGATATTACCACGGAAGTACAGGAGGAGCCCCAGGCCCACCGGTTCTATTACCAGCCCTCCGCCGGCAGTAATATTACCGTCAGCGGGTTGAATACCGATGCGGCCGGTGCACCGCTGGGCATTACCAGCACCTGGACCACCGGGGCCGCCGCTACCGGTTCGGTGGCGGTGACCCTGCGGCACTATGGCGGCAATCCTCCCGGCAAAGCGGCTGCAGATCCGGTAAACAGCCCTAAATCCAGCACGGATATCGACGTCACCTTTACCACCCGGGTTCAATAGCACAGGAGCATACCCATTTCCGCATACACTTAACCGATAGTGGCCTGCCGGGTGCCGGCAGGCCACTAAAATCTTGTTCTGCGCCAAGATTTTCTACGACGGTCTGCCGCAGCTTTGCTGGAAACATTCACCCCATGCCCACCTACACCCCCACCGCGCTGTTGCAGGACCTGCAGCTGCAAACCGAAAACATATTGGATAAAGCCGTCGGCCACTGGCAGATGATCCCTCCCGAAAGCCTGCTGCGCGCCCCCGGCGAAAACCGCTGGAGCGCCGCCCAGTGCCTCGAACACCTGAACAGCTACGGCCGCTACTACCTGCCCGCCATCGAAAAAGCCATCAGTGCCGCGGAGCAAAAGGGCCCCGCCCCCTCCCCCACCTTTACCAGCGGCTGGCTGGGCCACTACTTCTACCAGCTGATGCTGCCCAAAGAAAAGGGCATGAAAAAAATGAAGGCCCCCAAAGACCATATACCGGCTTCAAACCTGGACAGCGATGCCGTACTGCGGGAATTCATCGACCAGCAGGAACAATTGCTCCTGCTGCTGGAGCGGGCCAAGGGCATCGACCCGGGCCGGGCAAAAGTAGCCATCAGCATCGCCCCGTTCCTAAAACTAAAGTTGGGCGACGTATTCCTCTTCCTGGTAGCCCACCACCAACGCCATGTACTGCAGGCGGAAAAAGCCATGGGAATTTCGGATGTCGGATTTCGGATTTCGGCCCCTTCAAAGCAGTAATACCATTGTAACCCGGATTGACCAGGAAGAAGAGGAAGCCCGCAGGGCTTCAACAAAAGTAGCCCCGGGTGCAACCCGGGGTCAGCCGTAGTTCGTTACCCACAACCCCGGATGGGGTTGAATGTGGGACCCACAGCAAACGGGCAATCCGGGAGCAGAAAGGCTTTCCGAAGACTCCTTCGAAACTGAATAGTGCTTTAAGTCGAACAGGACACATTCAACCCCATTCGGGGTTGGGGTGCCTAACTACTGCTGACCCCGGGTTGCACCCGGGGCTACTTTTGTTGAAGCCCTGCGGGCTTCCTCTTCTTCCTGGTCAACCATAATGAAAACGGTATAAGGCTCTTGCTACAGTCAAAGGTGCCGACATCCGAAATAAAAAAAGAGGCTGCCCCTAATCAGGAACAGCCTCTCCAGTCATCATGAGTATCGGATCTTGAATGGTGGCCTTTCGAATTTTTCGAAAAACCTGTTTTATTGCAACCGTAAAACCTAGCTGCTTAATTCCAGCCGCCGCCCAGCGCCTGGTACACATGTACCACGGCGTTGAGCTGCTGCTTTTTTGTTTCCACCAGCTCGAACTTCGATTCCAGGGCATCGCGCTGCGTCATCAGCACCTCCATGTAATCGGCCCGGGCCGACTGGAACAGGTCGTTGGAAATGTCGATGGACTCGGTCAGCGCCGCCACCTGTTTGGATTTCAGGTCGTAGCTCTTTTCCAGGTTGCTGATGCTCGCCAGCTGGTTGGCCACTTCGAAATAGGCGTTGAGGATCGTGCGCTCGTACTGGTACACCGCCTGGATTTGTTTGGCGTTGGCATTGGCATAGGTGGCCCTGATGGCGTTCTTGTTGATCAGGGGGCCCGCCAGGTCGCCGGCCAGCGAATACAACAGCGATTCCGGCATTTTTAACAAATAAGCCGGGTTGAAGGCCTGGAAGCCCAGGGAAGCGGATATACCCAAAGAAGGATAAAACGCGGCCCGGGCCACCTTTACATCCAGCCTGGCGGCTTCCAGGTCCAGCGCCGCCTGGCGGATATCGGGACGGTTGTCCAGCAGCTGCGAGGGCAGGCCGGCATGCACCGCCGCCGGCACCAGGTTCTCGAAGGAACGGCCGTTGCGGGCAATGGCCTGCGGCTGGCGCCCCAGCATGAAGTTGATGCGGTTCTCCGTCTCCGTTATCTGTTGAAGAATGCCGTATTGCAGGCTCCGGGTTTTGAGCACCTCGGCCTCGAACTTGCGCACCGCCAGCTCGGTGAGCCTCGTGGCTTCCTTCTGGATTTTTACGATGCCCAGGGCATTGTTCTGTATCTCGATGGTCTTGCGGACGATCTCCAGCTGGTTGTCCAGCGCCAGCAGCTCGTAATACGAGTGGGCGATCTCGGCCACCAGGTTCGTCACCACGAAATTCCGCCCTTCCACGGAGGAGAGGTAGCGCACCGCCGCCGCTTTTTTGGCGTTCCGCAGCCTTTTCCAGATGTCCACCTCCCAGGTGGCATAGGCGCCCGCCCCGAAGTCGGGCAGCGGCTCGGGCATTTCCTTGCCCGGCTTCAACTCGGTAGTGGCCTCGCTGGCACCGCGGCTGGTGTAGCGGCCCACCTTTTCCAGGCCGGCGCCGCCTTTCAGGCCTACAAAGGGTTTATACTCCCCCTGGCGTGCCTGGATCTCGTTGCGGCTGATGGCGATCTCCTGGAGCATGATGCCCAGCTCCTGGTTGTTTTTGAGGGCCGTGTCGATCAGGGCCGCCAGGTAGGGATCGGTAAAAAACTGTTTCCATTGCAGCGCGGCCGCATTGGTGGTATCTTTCGCAGGGGCGTACTGCGCCGGCAGGGCGGGGTTTTCCGTCTTTCCCACCAGCGTGGGCACCTTGCAGGCTGCCAGCGACAGCGCCACCAGGCCCACGCCTATATAGTTTGATCGTTTACTTTTAGACATTGTGTTCGATTTCTTCGGTTAAAGGATTTTCCACTTCATCGCGAATCAGCTTGCGCTTCGAGGCCAGCTTGCCGAATACGTAGTACAGGCCGGGGATCACAATTACCCCGAACACGGTACCCAGCAGCATACCCCCCGCCGAAGCGGCACCGATGGTGCGGTTGCCGATGGCGCCCGGGCCCGAAGCGAACAGCAGGGGCAGCAGGCCGGCAATAAAGGCCAGGGAGGTCATCAGGATCGGGCGGAACCGTTCGCGGGCACCTTCCAGGGCGGCGCGGTATACCGAGGCGCCGGCGCGGTGCTTTTGCACGGCGATCTCCACGATCAGCACAGCGTTCTTACCCAGCAAACCTACCAGCATCACCAGGCCCACCTGGGCATAGATGTCGTTGGCCAGTCCCATGGCTTTCACCAGCAGGAACGAACCGAACACGCCGGCCGGCAGCGACAGGATCACCGCCAGGGGCAGCAGGAAGCTTTCGTACTGGGCGGCCAGGATCAGGTACACGAAGGCCAGCACCACCAAAAAAATGACGAGGGCTTCGTTGCCCCGGGCCGATTCGTCCTTGGACAGGCCTTCCCAGTCGATGTCGTAGCCGCGGGGCAGGGTTTTCGCCGCCACCTCTTTGATCACCTCGATGGCTTCCCCCGAGCTGTAGCCGGCGGCGGGCTCGCCGCGGATGGCCGAAGACGTATACATGTTGTAGCGGGTGATCTCGTTGAGGCCGTGGGTCTTTTTGATCTTCATGAAGGCCGAATACGGCACCATCTCGTCGCGGTTGTTCTTCACGTACAGCTGCAGCAGGTCGTCGGGCAGGCGGCGGTATTCCGGGGAAGCCTGCACAAACACCTTGAAATAAGTGCCGAAGCGCACGAAGCCCAGCTCGTAGGAGCTCCCGATCAGCACCGACAGGTTGTCCATGGCCTTGCCGATGGAAACGCCCTTCTGCATGGCGGCCTCGTTGTCGATCTGCAGCTCGTACTGGGGGTAGTTGGCGCTGAAAAAGGTAAATAAGCCTTTCAGTTCTTTACGCTTCTCCAGGGCGGCCATGAAGTCGTCGTTCACCTTTTCCAGTTCTTTATAGTCGTCGTTATTGGTCTTGTCCAGCAGGCGCAGGGCAAAGCCGCCGGCGGCACCGTAGCCCGGTACGGCCGGGGGGCCGAAGAACTCGATGGTGGCGCCGGGGATCTCTTTGGCTTTCTCTTCCAGCTCCTCGATGATCTCGGTGGCGGTATGCTTGCGCTCCGACCAGTTTTTGAGGTTGATCAAACAAGTACCGGCGTTGGAGCCGCGGCCTTCGGTCAGCACCTCGTAACCCGCCAGGGCCGAAACCGACTGGATGCCGTCCACGTGTTCGGCGATCTCCTGCAGGCGGCGGGCCAGGTCGTTGGTCCGCTCCAGGGTGGAGCCGGGAGGCGTCTGGATGATGGCGTAGATCATGCCCTGGTCTTCGTTGGGGATAAAGCCCGTAGGCAGGGTTTTGCTGATGCCGAAGATGCCGAAGCTGAAGGCGGCCAGCATGCCGAAGGTCACCAGGCGGCGGTTAACGATCCGCTTCAGCAGGCGGGCGTAGCGGCCGGTAAGCCGGTCGAAGGCCCGGTTGAAGCTGCCGAGGAAGCGGGTCATGAAGGTTGGCGACTGCGGTTTACCGTAGTTGTTTTTCAGGATCATGGCGCACAGCACCGGCGTCAGGGTCAGGGCCACTACGCCGGACAGCACGATGGCCGTAGCCATGGTAATGGAGAACTGGCGGTAGAAGATGCCTACGGGACCCGACATGAAGGCTACGGGGATGAACACCGCCGCCATGACGAAGGTGATGGCCACGATGGCGCCGCTGATCTCGTGCACCACCTGGCGGGTGGCCATGAAGGGCGAGAGGTGCTTTTCCTCCATTTTCGCGTGCACCGCCTCGATCACCACGATGGCGTTGTCCACCACGATGCCGATGGCCAGTACCAGGGCGAACAGGGTGATCAGGTTGATGGTCAGGCCGAAGGCCTGCATCACGAAAAACGTCCCGATCAGCGATACCGGCACCGCCAGCGTCGGGATCAGGGTCGAGCGCCAGTCGCCCAGGAACAGGAACACCACCAGGGCCACCAGCACGAAGGCCTCGCCCAGGGTATGCACCACTTTTTCAATAGAGGCGTCGAGGAAGGAAGAAACGTCGTAGCTGATCTCGTATTCCATGCCCGGGGGGAAGGAAGAGGATTTCAGCTCGTCCAGCTTGGCCTTGATATTTTGGATTACCTCGCTGGCGTTGGAGCCGTAGTTCTGCTTCAGCACGATGGCCGCCGAGGGGTGGCCGTTCAGGTTGGAGTAAATGTCGTAGTATTCACTGCCCAGCTCCACTTCGGCCACGTCCTTCAGGCGCAGGGCCTCCCCATCGGGGTTGGAGCGGATGATCACGTCTTTATATTGTTCGGGCTGGTTGTAGCGACCCTGGTAGGTGAGCACGTATTCCAGGGCTTCGGAGCGCTTGCCGTCGCTGCGGCCCAGGCGGCCGGGCGAGCCGATCACGCTCTGGCTGCCCAGGGCCTCCATCACCTCGTCGGTGGACACGTTGTAGGCCCGCATGCGGTCGGGCTTCAGCCACACCCGCATGGCGTACTGGCGGGAGCCCAGGATCTGGGCGGTACCCACACCGCTTACCCGCTTCAGCTCCTGTAAAATATTGACGTTGGAATAGTTGTATAAAAACTTCTCGTCGGCCTTGGGGTCTTTGCTGTAAATGTTCACGTACATCAGCATGTTGGGCTGCATGATGTTCACGACGATGCCCTCGCGCTGCACCAGCTCGGGCAGGCGGCTCGTCACTTGTTCGATCCGGTTTTTGACGTTCACGACCGCCTGGTTGGGGTCGGTTCCCAGGTCGAACACCACCTGGATGTTGGCCTCACCGGCACTGGTGGCGTCGGAGGTCATATATTTCATGCCGGGAACGCCGTTCACGGCCTTTTCCATGGGAATGAGCACCGACTTCACCAGCACGTCGGCGCTGGCGCCCGGATAAGACACGGCCACCAGCACCCTGGGCGGGGCGATGGACGGAAACTGCGAGGTGGGCAGGGTTTTGATGGCCAGTACCCCCATGAAGACGATGACCAGCGAGATCACGATCGCGAAGACCGGCCTTCTTAAAAATGTGGTAAACATGGTTTAACTTTTTGGGATAAGGGAATTATTCGGACGCTAATTGCAGGTGGCCGATCACCGAGCGGGGCTCCTGGTATTCGAAGGCGATGTGGTCGTTGTCCTTCACCTTTCGCAGGCCTTCCAGCACGATCTTCTCGTTGGCGGCCAGGCCGTCGCCGATCACGTACAGGTCCGGGATCTGGGCCGATATGGTGATGGGGCGCAGCTTCGCCACGTTGTCCTTGCCAACGACCAGCACGTATTTCTTATCCATGATTTCCAAAGTAGCTTTCTGGGGGATGACGATGGCATCCTTCAGTTGTTCTTTCAGGAGGATGTTGCCGGTTTCGCCGTGGCGCAGCAGCCGCTCGGGGTTGGGAAAGGTGGCGCGGTAGGCGATGTTGCCGGTTTCGTTATTGAACTCGCCTTCGATGGTTTCCACCCGGCCGGGGTGCTGGAACAGCTCGTGGTTGGCCAGCTGCAGGTGCACCTGCGGGCGGCCTTTGGACCTGGCCTGGGCTTCGAAATTGAGGTATTCGGGTTCCGACACGTTAAAGTAGACCCACATCTGGCTGTTGTCCGACAGGCTGGAGAGCAGCTCGCCTTCTTCCACCAGGCTTCCCAGCTTCAGGTGCAGGCGGTCGACCAGGCCGTCGAAGGGGGCGCGGATCTCGGTAAAGGCCAGGTGCACTTTGGAAAGTTCCAGTTCGGCCCTGGCCTTTGCCAGCCTGGCCTGGGCCAGCGCCAGCTCGTTTTTCGATACGACCTTTTTGTCGGCCAGGGTCTGGGAGTTCTGCACTTCGATGGTGGCGGCGTCCACTTCGGCCTGCGCTTTATGCATTTCGGCTTCGTAGAGGCGGGGCATGATGCGGAACAGGAGCTGGCCTTTTTTCACAAACTGGCCTTCGTCGACGAAGATGTCCTGGAGGTAGCCTTTTTCCTGGGCCCTCAGTTCGATGTTGCGGATGGAGCGGATCTGGGCCACGTATTCATTGGTGACGGTGGTGTCCATTTTGAGGGCGCTGGTAACGACGAATTTGGTTTCTTCTTCCTTGATCTGTTCCGTGGATTTGCAGCTGGTGTGGCACAACAGGGCGCACAAGCCCACTACAATGAGCGTTCTTTTCATGTGTATTAAAGGGTCTGATTGGAGGTTTTACGGTTGCTGTTGACAGGGAGGGGCCCTCCGGTAGCGGGTGCTACGGCGGTCCGAACATGACGATGCCAGGCAGAAAAAATTTGCCTTGTGCGGAGCGGGGTATCAGATGCGGAAAACGCGGAAAACGATGTACCGGGAAGTGGAGGTACCGGTGTAAGGGAAGTGGCCGGGGAAGCGCTTTTTCAGGGGCGCATGGAAGTCGTCGGGCGCCTGGGTTTCGAAGAAGGAGGTGAAGTACGCAGCGGATCTTGCGTGTTTCTGGAATGAAAGGGAATCTTCCTCCTCTTCGTCCTCGTCCTGCTCCTCCTGCGTGGTGGGCGTCGCCTTGCCGGCCCTGCGGTGCGCTTTTGTTTCCCGGAGGGAAGGAGCGATCCGGGCCACCTGCACGTGGTGCTTCCGGGCGATGCGGGTATGCAGCACCGCCAGCCGTTCGGGATGCTGCTTCCGGTACACGCAGGAAATGCCCTCCTTCTGCCGTTCGCGGGCGTCGAGGTGGTTATTTCCCAAAAACAGGAAACACAAAAGCAGGAAAAAACGAACGAGTAACTTCATCAGCAGGCTTCAAAATTAGCCAAAAGCCGGGCAAAAGCAGAGGCATATGTCTTTTATTGAAATGTTAATATTAATTAAACACGATATGATCTCCCGGTTTTCTTCAGATTTTAATATTCCGGCATGCTTGTACTTACCTTTATCCGTAAAAGAATATGAGCGGAAAGGAAACCTATGGAAAACGGGGGCTGTCCCTGCTGGGCCGATTCGGGCTCGATCCGTTTGTCCTGATGCTGCTGGTGATGATCGTGCTGGCAAAACTGTTCCCGCAGGGAGGCACAGGCGAGGGTCCCTGGTCGCTTTCGTCCCTGGCCGGCTACGGGGTTTCGCTGATCTTCTTTTTTTACGGATTGAAACTGAATTTTGCGGGGCTGAAGGCCGGCCTGCGCAACTGGAAGCTGCACCTGGTGGTGCACAGCAGCACCTTCCTCCTCTTCCCGCTGCTGGTCTGGGCCTGCAAGGGACTGTTGCCCGATGCCGCTTATACCCTGTGGCTGGGCACCTTCTTCCTGGCCAGCCTTCCCTCCACGGTTTCCTCCTCCGTAGTGATGGTGTCCATCGCCGAAGGCAACATCCCCGCGGCCATTTTCAATGCCAGCATTTCCAGCATCCTCGGGGTCTTCATCACCCCGGTCTGGATGGGCATGGTCAACACCGGCGCCGCCGGCGGGGCCGACATGTCCGACATCATCACGAAGCTTATTTTGCAGGTGCTGGTGCCGGTGGCGCTGGGCGTCCTTTTCAATAAAAAATGGGGGCATTGGGCGGACCGGCATAAAAAGCAACTGAAATATTTCGACCAGAGCATTATCCTGACCATTGTGTACACGGCCTTTTGCCACTCCTTTGCGGAGCGCCTGTTCAGCAATATCGGGCCGGCCGACCTGGTGCTCCTGGGCGTGGGTATGCTGGCGTTGTTCTTCGTGGCCTACTTCATTACCACGATGGCCTGCAAAGCTTTTTCCTTCAACCGGGCCGACACCATTACCGCTACTTTCTGCGGCTCCAAGAAATCGCTGATCCACGGCACGGTCATGTCGAAGGTGCTCTTCGGCCAGAGTACGCTGACAGGTATTTTGCTGCTGCCGCTGATGGTGTACCATGCGTTGCAGCTGATCGTCGTGAGCATGATCGCCCAAAAGTTGGCGAAGGACCACCACAAAGCCCCGGCAACCGGTGAAACCGGCGGTAAACTAAAGGCCTGATAGCCACAGGTTTTCCCTTACAGGCCGGCTCCACTATACTCTTAAAGGCGCATTTTACCCTGAAATTCACCTTCAAAAGCGGGGCATTCACCGAAGGAATAGGGCGTAGCCTGCGTTGGCATCCTATCTTTGACTTGTCAAACGATCCGATACCTGTTGAAAGCAAAAATTAAAACCAAATCCAAAAGTCTGAACCGTCCGTTTCCAATATCTTGAAGAAGCCCGTTTTTATCCGTAAGTACCACTTGAAAACTTCCAAATCCAGAAAAGCCAAAGGCGTCCTAAACCAACCGAACAAAATTTAAACGCCTTTAAATGAAAAAGCCCCTCCCTCCGGAGGGGTTTTTTATTTGCCTTAATGGCTGGTTACCTGCATAAAAAAAGCCCCTGTAGAAACAGCGGGCCTTGCTTGCTTGTATTGCTTGAAGATTTAAATAATTCGTTGTCTTTTTATTTGGCGGGGGTCACCTTGTACAGGCCGGCGCCGTGGCGGTTGATCTCCGGTGCGAATTCGCCGGAAAAGCGGCCCACCACCTTGCCCGTCCACAGGTCGGTAATGAGGCAGGGACCGGCGAAGCCCAGGTCCTTTAACGCTACCGGCACGTTGGCCTTGGCGGGCGGCTCGGGCCCGGCCGGGTTTTGGGTAAATACCAGGAACTGCACCGTGGCGCCCGTGTTTTGTACGGCCGCCGCCTTGTCGAGGCCCGCCAGGGCTTTAAAACGGGTATAACCCGCCGGTACGTCAAATTCCACCACCGAATTGGAATGCACGCCGATGCCGTTCGGATACGAAACGTTGTTCACCACCAGGCCGCTGCCGCTCACGCCCTGGTTGCGGTGCACCCGCCCCCAGCCCGAATGAGCCTTCACCCAGGGTTGGGCGGACAGGTCCAGCGAATCTTTATCGTTGTACAGCCGCGGGGCGATCCAGTCGGCATGGTCCCAGTCGATGTTGTCGCCACCGTTGGTCACCACCAGGTACAGCTTTTGGGCACCGGTAATGTCCACGTCCACCTCCTTGCTTTGGGCTTCGCGGTTGACCGGGCCACTTTTCCAAATGGCTTTTTCTTCAAGGGCCTCTACCTGGTCGGCCTTGTTGAAGAGGGCCAGGTATTTGGCGCCGGTGCGGGGCTCGTCGGCCGTCCATGCGGCCTTTTCGGCATCCTGGAACAGCGGCCGGTTGTTGGTGCTCCTGTTTAAAACATCCAGCACGTTTTTGTTGGTGAGCAGCGAAAGCGTAAAGGGATCATTATCGGGCAGGTTCCCGCCGAACATCAGGGGCGATTTGAAAATGCTCCAGAGGGTCATGAGGGTGTACTGCTCGTCTTTGGTAAAGCTGGTCATGCGGGGATTGCCTCTTTCGGCCCGGATGCCGATGCGGCCCAGGGGCAGCATGTCGCCGTCGGGATAAGCGCCATAGGCGCGCCATTTATTCCAGCGTTCGAACACGTCGAAGTGCTCTTTGAGCTGGCCCCAGCTGTCCCAGAAGTCGCCCACGGTGCGCCACATGTTGGCGTGCTGCTGCACGTGGGGAGCATGGTCCAGGGGCGTTTCGCCCGGCGAGGTGCTGAGGACGATGTTGCGGCCCGTGCGGTCGATGGCCTTGCGGATCATTTCCACTTCTTCCGTAAAATAAATGGGCGAGGACAGGTCGTCCACTTTTACAAAATCAAGGCCCCAGGAAGCATAAAGCTCGAAGAGGGAATTATAATATTCCTGCGCCCCTTCTTTGCCCGGCACGATGGTGTACATGTCGCGCAGCCAGCGGCACTGGTCCTTTTCGGAGTAAATGTCTTTTGCCGTTACCTTGGTGCCTTTGACCGGCAATCCTTTTTTGACCGCTACTACGGGTACACCGCGCATGATGTGGATGCCGAACTTAAGTCCTTTGCTGTGGAGGTAGTCGGCCAGGGGCTTAAAGCCCTTGCCGCCGGCGGCCGAAGGAAAGCGGTTGACAGCCGGTTGGAAGCGGCCGTATTCGTCGATCTGGAAGTCGGGATCGGACTCGTTGTAGCCGTGGGCCTTGTCGTTGGCCACGTACCAGCGGATGTCCACGATCACGTAATTCCAGCCGTAAGGTTTGAGGTGTTTGGCCATGTAGTCGGCATTGGCCTTTACTTCGGCTTCGGTAACGGTGGGACCAAAACAGTCCCAGCTGTTCCAACCCATGGGCGGTGTGGCGGCCCATTGGTGAAAGTGGGCTTTTTTGGAAGCAGCTTCCCCTTCTTTGGGTTGCTGCTGCGCACGGGCAGGCGACAGCAACTGGAGCGAAGCAAAAAGCAGGGCGGCACCCTTTATCCAAAGGCCGGGCGCCTTCATATGGCAGATACGATACATGGTATAGTTTATTTCGTGTGATTTCTGTCCCGAAAGCAATCGTTCTTTATCGTGATACGGGAAAGAATCCGGTGTAAAGGTGGTGTTCCCTGCGCGGATCTTTTCCACCAAACGTTCCTTTCTTTCGACAAGAAGTCCTAATCAGGGCCGGAACGGCCTTCCCAGTTTGAGCTTGTCGCCGGAATCATCCACTTCGAACAGCCGGGGAATGCGGACATAGCGCCCGTTCACGTCCTTATGGCTGTGAAGAGACATCAGCAGCTTGCCGTCAAAGGTCCGGAACAGCATGCCATGACCGAAATTCATCGGGGTAATGGGTTCTTTTTCCTGTATCCAGGGACCATCGAGGGTGCCGCTTTTGGAATAAGCAACGCCCTGCACGTACACGTCATGAATCCAGGAAGTCCACAGCATTCCCAATTTGCCGGTGCGGGTATGGAAAAGAAAAGGACCGTCGGTGACCTTGTGGGGACCGATGGTGCCGTCCTCCTTGCGTTCGCGGCTCCAGGGCGACTCGCTGGCGCGGAACAGCAGCTTGCCTTCGCCCACAGGTCCACTCAGGTCGGGCTTCAGCTCGATCTTTTCGATAGTGCCGTTCCAGTTCTGCAGCCATTCATAACAGTACACCATATACGGTTTGCCGTCGGTATCCACCCAGAACGTGCCGTCGAGGGTGGGCTTATTGGCGGGCAGGTAGGCAGGGTCCTTCATGGGCACATACGGACCGCCGGGATGATCGCTGACCAGCACATGGCTGGCGCGGCGCTCGATGGCATTGCCCTTGAACGTATCGATCTTTACCTCGCGGTTGGTGAAGGTGGCGAAATAGTAATATTTGCCTTTATAGGCGTGCAGTTCGGCGGCCCAGATCATGGGGTTCTTTCCCATCCACGAGCCGGTGTCGGGGCGGGCCGCCCGGAAGGGACCGCTCCAGGTTGCCAGGTCCTTACTTTTCCACATCATACCGCCCGTACCGGTCATGTAATAGGTTGTGGTCTTTTTATCGGCCAGGATAAAGGGATCGCTCAGGCGAATGGAATCCAGGGGAATGTTTTCCTTGACTACGGGCTCCCGGTTTTGCGCCCGTGCCGGCAAATGCAATAAAGCCAGCACGGCCAGCCATCCCAAAAGATTTTTGTACAACTTCATACAGCAACAATTAACGGATGAAGTAAAGCAATCCGGAACAAAGTTGCTTCGCCCTGCGTATCAAAATATCTGCAAATCGTCCCAATTCCAAACGATTACAACGGCCGGATGGCATTAAGGTCTTTGTTGAAGGCAGGCCGGTATTTTTTTACGTAGTCCGAAGGGTTCATGCCGAAGACCTGCACGAACTTTTCCCTGAAAAACTTCCGGTCCTTCATGCCTACCTGAAAGGAAGCCTCCGAGATGTTGGTATCGCCGCTCAGCATCAGCACGGCCGCCCGGCGCAGCTTGACGGAGGTGATAAAGGAAGTGATGGACTGGCCGGAGACCGCCTTCACTTTCTTGTACAGCAGGGAATGGCTCATGCCCATGAGCTGGGAAAGCTTTTTGACATTGAAATCATCATTGCCCATGTGCGCTTCAATGGTATCGATGCACTTTTTGATAAAATCGCGGTAGGCATCTGGCACTTTCACCGAGCTTTCCTTCAGGGTGATCTTGTCGAAAAAATACCGCTGGAGCAGGTCCCGGTTGGCCAGGATGTTCTGGATCTTGGCCAGCAGCAGCTCCTGCTCGAAGGGCTTGGTAATGTATTCGTCGGCGCCCGACTCCACGCCTTTCAGCTTCATCTCCGCCGCCAGCGAAGCGGTCAGCAGGATGACGGGAATATGGCTCAATTCCTCGTCCTTTTTGATGGCGGCGCACAGCTCCAGGCCGTTCAGGCCTTCCATGTTCACATCGCTGATGATCAGGTCGGGTTCCAGCTGGCGGGCCCGCTCCAGGCCCTGCAGCCCGTCCGGGGCATCGTAAAACAAATACCGCCCTTCCAGCACGCGCCGCAGGTACTGCCTTATTTCTTCGTTGTCGTCCACGAACAGGATGGATTTCTTTTCCGTCACCACTTCGCCGGCGGAAAGTCCTTCCGGCAACGGCTCGGGCTGGGGAGCCGCCAGGGCTTCCTCCTCCGGCAAGGGCTCCGGCAGCACCGACAGGCTGGGGGCCGGGCAGTCCGACACCAGGGCCCCATCGAAATGGTCTTTCCCTTTTTTCAGTTCTATATCGAATGCGGCCCCTTCGCCGGGGCGGCTGGTGCAGGTAATGCGCCCTCCATGGCTCTGCACGAAATGGCGCACCAGGTACAGGCCGATGCCGAAGCCGTGCTTCGACTCGCCGGCCGTCGCCTGCCGGAACTTTTCAAAGATCCGCTCTTCGGCCCCCTCCGGTATGCCCGGCCCGGTATCGCGGACCGAGAGCCGCACCGTTGCGGCTGCTTCCACCAGCTCCAGCGCTATGGTGCCGCCTTCCGGCGTAAACTTAAACGCATTGGACAGGAGGTTGAACAGGGCCATTTCCAGCTTGCCGTAATCGCCGTACACTTCCAGGGAGTCCATCGCATGCAGGAACGGAAAGCGGATATTTTTTCGTTTGGCCTGCTGCACAAAATGCTCGTACACCTCGCGGCAGAGGGCCACCATATCGAAGGGCGCCACGTGGAGGCGGTCGGTCTCGCTTTCCACCTTTCGGAACAGCAGCAGCTGGTCCACCAGCCGCAGCAGGCGGTGGGCGTTGCGGTATACCCCTTTCAGCTCGTCGAGCAGGGCACTACCGCCCTCCGCCCCTTTCTGCACTAAGTCCTTCACGGGATTGAGGATCAGGGTCAGGGGCGTGCGGAACTCGTGGGAGATATTGGTAAAAAAGGCAATCTTGTTTTCGTGGAGCTCTTTTTCTTTTTGCGCCTCCACCTGCGCCAGCTTGACTTCGTATTCCAGCCGGGCCTGCTTGTTCTTGTACAGGATGTAGACGAACACGAGGCCGGCGCCCAGGGACACATACAGCAGGTAGGCCCACCAGCTCCGGTACCAGGGCGGCAGCACGATCACTTTTACCAGCGATACTTCAGGGCTCCAGCCGGTGCCGGGATGGGTCCCCTTCACCTGGAAGGTGTAGGTGCCTTCGCGCAGCCGGCTGTAGTTGGCCGTGCGGGTGGCCTGCACATAGTTCCAGCCCCGGTCCCAGCCCTTGAGGGTATAGGCATAACGCACCTGGTCGGCCCCCGAATACAGCAGGGCCAGGTAGTCGAGCGAGAGCACGGCCCGGTCGAAGGGGACGGTGATCTCCTGCACCTGGCCCCGGGCCTGCTTTGTAACGTAGGGGCCGCCGGGCAGCACCTCTTCGTTCGCGACGCGCAGGCCGGCGAGGAACAGCTTCAGGTCCGCCCGCTCGTTGCGGATGCTGTCGGGGTGAAACAGGTTGAAGCCCCGGATGCCGCCAAAGGCCAGTTCGCCCGAGGCCAGGGCCAGCGCCCCGTTGAAGCTGAACTCATTGCTTTGAAGGCCGTCGGAGCGGGAAAAATTGCGGAACGACCGGGTGGGCGGATGGAAGCGCGACAGCCCGTTGAAGGTGCTCAGCCACAGGTAGCCCCGGCCGTCTTCGATAATGCGGAGGATGGTGTTGCTGGGCAGCCCGTCCGCGGTGGTGAACCGCCGGTACTGCCCGCTCTTGCGGTCAAACAGCAGCAGGCCGCCGTCCTGGGTGCCCACCCAGAAATTCTGTTGCCGGTCCTCGTGGATCGAACGCACGGTATAGCCGATGTTGAACACCTTGTGTTTTTTATTCACCGGGTCCAGGCGCACCAGGGAGGCATAATCGCCGCCCCAGAGGGTACCGCCGGCATCCTGGGCCAGGCACTGCAGGTTGGTGAGTGAGGGGTCGAAGCACTCGAAAACATGGGTCTGCCGGTTCAGCAGGTACAGGCTGCCTTCCGCGCTGGCGCTGGCCCACAGGCGTTTCTGCGCATCCTCGAACAGCAGCCAGATGTGGTTGTCGTTCGAGTGGGTTACCGGATTGTAGCAGCGGTAATGCTCGAAGCCGGCGGCGCCCTTACGCAGGCGGTTGATGCCGCCGAACCAGGTAGCCACCCAGGTATCGCCGGCCGCATCGCGGAGGACGCTGGTGACGAAGTTGCTGCTGAGGGAGGACGGGTCGGCGGGGTTGTGCAAAAAATTCCGGTAACGGTTGGCCGGGCGGTCCCAGTAGCGGAGGCCGGCGCCGTCGGTGCCGATCCAGAGGTTGTGCTTTTCGTCCTCGCAGAACGAAAGGATGAAATTATTGACCAGGTTGGCCTTGTCTTCTTCGTAAACGATGTGGCGGAACGGCAGGGAGCGGGCATCCACCACGTTGATGCCGCCGCGGAGGGTGCCCACCCATTTGCGGCCTTCCTGGTCTTCGTAAACCGAATAAACGGCATTGCTGTTGACCAGGGGCCGCCCGTTGCTTCCCACGGCCAGGGAGGCCTGCTGCCGGTCGGGCGGCAGCACCCAGAGGCCGTCGCCGTTGGAGGCGATCCAGAGCGCGCCGTTACGGTCCTCGCACAGGTCCACGACGGAGCGCACCTGGGGCGTGATATTTTGGGAAAAACCGCCGGTGGCCTCGTTAAAGCGGTACAGGCCGTTGCCGTTGCCCAGCCAGATATTGCCCTGCCGGTCGCGTTCGAGGCAGTAACCCTGTTGGATGGCGCCGCTTTTCAGCTGCAGCCGCCCCGTTCCGGGGTTATATATAAAAAGTCCTTTGTTTTGAACAAACACATATGCAAGGTTTTTTACCCCATCGTACACCAGGCTGCTGACGTCGTAAGCGCCCGTCCCGGAAAGCGGCACCTGCCGGCCCACCTGGGCGCCCTTCGGAAATACGAACAGGCCGTGGTGCTGGGTGCCGGCCAGCACGGTGCCGTCTTTCAGCGTCCGGATGATGTTGGAATTATCGTTCAGGGCCGTCACCTGCTGCCCGTTCAGCAATACAAAGCGGGCGGGAGCGAAGCGGGCCGTGGAGGGTGTGTAAATGCTGATGCCTTTATGGCCGCCCACCCAGAGGTTGCGGTCCCCGTCTTCGGCTATAGAGTTAATGTTGTTGGAGGGCAGGGAGGTGGTGTCGCCGATGATGTTGCGAAAGACGCGGAACTGGTAGCCGTCGTAGCGGTTGAGGCCGTCGTAGGTGCCGAACCACAGAAAGCCGTTGTGGTCCTGGAAAATGGTATTGACCGAGTTATTGGATAGGCCTTTGTCACTGCCCAGGTAGTGCACTACCGGGCCGGGGCCCTGGCCAAGGGCGGAAGATACAGCAGCAAAGAGCAACACACACAGGCACAAAAATGCCTTTCCGGGATTAGAAGATGCAAGCATGAGGCGGCGGTCGGTTAGGAAAATGTATTCACCGCGCAAGATAGGCTAATTACCTCACCCCCGGCCCCTCTCCATCTGGAGCTACCGTTAGGACACATCTCTGATGAGGTTAAGCTCAGCAGTTTCCGGGACCAGAAGCCCGCAGGGCTTCAACAAA
>NZ_JBBBEI010000041.1:0-33727 GCF_037132455.1 Huijunlia imazamoxiresistens
ACAGAGAAGTTAAGCCCCTTCTGGCCGATGGTACTGCATTTAGTTGCGGGAGAGTAGGTAGCTGCCATATTTATTCACAAAAGCCTTTTCTTCGGAAGAGGCTTTTGTCGTTTTAGAACTTCCCGGATTAGCATTACTTGCTTTGCCCGATTGCTTTTCCTATTAATCATTTTATCGATTAATCACCCCTAAATCCCGGTCGACCCTTTATCTTGCACCCTGCATGAAAAAAGTATCGCCGGCATTATCTTTTCCCATGCGCCTCTGGCGCTTCATCAGGCGTTGGGTGCTTATTCTTTTCCTTTTCCAGTTGGTGTACCTGGTGGCGTTAAAATGGATCGACCCGCCATTTACCCTGACACAACTGGGAAGCCTGTTCTCAGGCGACGGCCTCAGCCGGGATTATGTGGACGATGACGAAATTTCCTACAATATGAAACTGGCGGTCATCGCTTCGGAAGACCAGATCTTCCCCGACCATAGCGGCTTCGACTGGAAAAGCATCGAGGCAGCCATGAAATACAACAAGCGCAAACCCAACCGCGTCCGGGGCGCCAGCACCATCAGCCAGCAGGTGGCCAAAAACGTGTTCCTCTGGCAGGGCCGAAGCTGGATACGCAAAGGCCTCGAGGTCTATTTTACCAAGATGATCGAATGGATCTGGGGCAAAAAGCGGATCCTGGAAGTTTACCTCAATGTTATTGAAATGGGCAAAGGCATATACGGGGCCGAAGCAGCAGCGAAAAAGTATTTCGGCAAAAGCGCCGACCGGCTCACCCGCCGGGAAGCTGCCCTGATCGCTTCCTGCCTGCCCAACCCGAAAAAATTCACCGTGAAACCCGTTTCCGGCTTTGTGGCCCGCCGCAGCAGCTGGGTACAGCGGCAAATGAACCACCTCGAAGATGACGCGGATATCCAGGCGATCATCCACACAAAGAAGTAAAAAGAAAGGTACCAGGAGTGAGCTGGTACCTTTCTTTTTTATCATTGAATCAGGAGCTTGATTTTATCGCTGTTGTGGGAGAACCAGCCCGCATCGGATCCGATGGCGAACCGGATAAAGTAGGTGCCCTCCGGAAGCTCGGGCCGGATACGGACGGAAACCGTTTGCTGCCGTACCAGTTGCTGCAGGGTAAGGGGCAGCTCCACATCCTTTAGCCATCCCTTCTTATCAAAAAGGCCGGCCTTGACAGGGAAATCAACCTGGGGATGCTCCAACAGGTATTTGCGGTAGGCATCGGGTAAGGTGGTGGCGGCATTCAGCACTACCTCCCCATTTCCTGTAGTGGCATAGTCTTTCTCCTGCGGCCGCACCATGACCTTAGAAAAAGAATGAAAGCTGCTGTCGAACGAATAATGGATCGTTCCGATGGGTGTGGCGAGGCTATCCTGGGGGCCTTCCGGTGTTGGGGCATTGAACACGACGACCGGCCGCCCGAACAGCGAATCCTCGATGGGCCAGAAGTTGTAGTTGTTGCGGCGACGCATGTACTCGTTCAGCGAGTACGTAGGCTGCCCGGAATAGAACCAGTATTTCGAGGAGTTTTGATAGGAACTGGAAAGCACCACCGGCAGGCCGTGTGTTTTCTGAAAAAGTTCCTGTGGCCAGCCTTTCCAGGAATGAAAACGTTCCGCTACCGCTTTGACCGGCACCAGGTCAAACACGATGACCGTACGCAGGAGCACTACGAGCACCAGGGTGGGCGCCAGCAGGCGCACCGTCCAACGCCGGGCCTTCGCATGCTGCAGCAGGTATTGGTGGCTTAACACGATGATCGGGATAATGGCGGGGGCGGTCCAGTTAGCTTCCACACGGCCGCGGAAGCTGCTCAGGAAAAAGAACAGGAAAATGCCGATGCCTGTTGCCTTCAGCGCCCTTTCGGTGAGCGACAGGGTGCGGTAGCGGACAACGGCGTTCCAGAAAATGACCCCTGCCAGCGGGCCGGCGATCAGGATCTGCCCCAGTATATAGTCAAGGGTGTACGAAACCTTGTAGGGGTTCACATTGCTCTCGAAAAGGTGGTAGCGAAAGCTGATCCAGTCGTGCCCGTATTGCCACCACAGGTGCGGCAGGTAGAAGAGCAGGGCCAGCAGCCCGGCGACATAGGTCTGCCACCGGCGCAGCAGCGACAGGTTCGACAGCAGGGTAAACAGGATGATCAGCGCAGCATGGTACTTACTGTATAACAGAAAGGTGGTGACCACCGCCATCAAAAACGTATGGGCAACCGAAGGTGTGGTGACAAAGCGCCGGTACGCCAGGAAGAACAGGGCCGTAAAGAACATCAGCGGGTTATCGGGCACGGCCAGGAAACCGCCGATCTGCAGTACCGCCAGGGAAAAGCAGACCAGGTAAAAGGTGGCCGGATCTTTTTTGTCCGTCAGCTTTTCGCAGAGAAAGATCGTCAGGGTGTTCAGCACCACCATCAGCAGGCGCACGCCCAGCTCGCCGGGGAAGAGGGCCGTTCCCATCCGGATCAGCAGGGCCGTCATGGGCGGGTGGTCGAAATACCCCCAGTCAAGGAAGCGGGAAAAGACCCAGTAATAAGCTTCATCATCGAGCAGCTCGCTGAACGAAGCCTGCAGCATGCCCACGAGAAACCAGGTGGCGTAAAAAAGGGTGCGGTGGTGTTTTTGTACAAATGCGTTCATGAGCCTGGGGGTTACGGATGGGGGAAATGTGCATTAATAATGGTGATGGCGGCCTGGAGCCGGTCGGCATACGAGCCGGAGACCACGGCCCAGTTACCGGGATGGGCCACCATGAGGTCGAGATACATTTTATACAGCCGCTGACGGAAAGCAGGGTCGGGGTATTCGCGCAGTTCGTCGGCTACCCAGGGCAGGTCCACATCGCACAGCAGGTGCAGGTCGTAGGGGCGGGTGGCAATGCTTTTCAGGATCCAGGCCGGGCAGTCGTTGAAGGCCACTTCGCACCATACCTTCATCACCCGCATGTCCGTATCGATAAAGTAAAAGTTGTTCCGGGCTTCAGACAGCAGGTTGTCTTCCAGCTGCAGTTGTCCCCGGGCAATATGATGCAGGTCTTCGTAGGTATAGTCCTTTCCATTCTCGATCAGGTATTCCCTTGCGTATTCCGGGCACCATACCGTGCCGTAATAGTCTGCCAGTTGCTGGCACAACGTGCTTTTGCCGGTGGATTCCGGCCCGATGATAACGATCTTTCTGACCATAATGAATACACGAAGTACACGAATTAACGCCAATCCCCCAATTAATGGGCGCTTTGCGCCCGCCGCTTCCATTCGGCCAGTCCCCAAAATGCCATCAGCAGCAGGATGAAATAAAAGACGGAGGTAAATACCAGTCCTTTTACAAAATACAGGGGGACGGAGGCGATGTTGGTGGCGATCCACCAGTACCAGCTTTCCACTTTCTTTTTCGCCATCAGCCACATGCCGGTGTAGGCGGTGGCGCTGGCAAAGGAGTCGCCCCAGGGAATGACGCCGGGATAGAAGGCGGTTTTCAGGTATACCAGCGCCAGGTAGATCAGGACGTACAGTATGCCGAAGAAGGCCAGCTGCTGCAGCCATTGCTTGCGGGTGGAGTGGGTGATGTGCAGCACGGGATGGTGTTCACGGTCTTTGCGGGCCCAGAGGTACCAGCCCCAGATGCTCAGGGCCGAGTAATAAATGTTGACGCTGGCCTCGCCGATCAGGTGGTAGTTGAAGCTCAGGTACACATAGATCAGGGTGCTGACCAGCCCGACAGGATATACCAGGATATCTTCCTTCCGGGAAAACCAGACCGAGGCGATGCCGGCCAGTACCGCCACATACTCCAGCAGCGTGGTTTGCTGCATGCCGGCCACGAACTGCTGCCAAAATTCCTGCAAAGACATGGCGTGAAGATAAGCAGGTTCAAAAATCCAGGCATCCCGGTCCCGAATAATAAAAGCGGCCCCGGGGCCGCTTTTATTATTTATAGTCACTTTGATGATCGTTTGTTATTCCGCTTCGGCCACCACTTCGCGTACTTCGGGGATCATGCGTTTCATCATGCCTTCGATACCGGCTTTAAGGGTGATCATGCTGGAGGGGCAGCCGCTGCAGGAGCCCTGCAACATCAGGTTTACCCGGCCGTTCTCGTAGCTTTTGAACTGGATGGCGCCGCCGTCCATTTCCACTGCCGGGCGCACATAGTTGTCCAGCAGTTCTTTGATGCGTTTCACCACGTCGCTGTCGTCAGCCTCGATCACGTTGCTGCTTTCGGGCTTCAGGGCCACGATCTCGTCTTCATTGATCACCGGCTTGTTTTCTTCCAGGTATTCTTTCAGGAACTGGCGGATCGAGGGGATCACGTCGTCCCAGTCGGTTTCGTGGGTTTTCGTCAGCGTTACAAAATTGGAAGCGATAAATACGGACCTAATAAAGGGGAAACCAAACAGCTCCAGCGCCAGGGGCGAGGGTTTTGCACTCTCCTGATCCGGGAAATCAATGCTTTTGCCGGGGTATAAAAGCTTGTTGGCAACAAACTTCATGGTTTCCGGGTTCGGGGTCATCTCGGTGTAAATGCTAATTATGGGGTTTCCGGTCTTAATCATGTGTCGACTTTTTAGAGACACCAAAATTACCGATTATTTTCCCAGCAAGGCGTCCAAAAGTTCGAAAGAAACCCTAAAGCCTCACGGAGGGAATGGGAAATTAGGGTATTTGGAATGGGGAATTAGGTTTGGGGCCGGTTAGGCTCCGGAATTCGTTCTTACTGCTCAGCCTGCCTGATTCCTAAAAGGTATACTTCACGCCGGCGGTGGCATAGAACATTTTTTCCCCTTTTTCCGACAGGTCGGGCCGGCCCTCTACGCTGACCAGGTTTTTAGGCACCACGTAGGCCGGTGTCAGCAGCACCTGCACCTTGCCGGTGGAGAAGATCACCGGGACCGAGGCTTCCAGGGACAGCAGGTTGAACTGCTGTACGGTCTCCGTTACCTGCTGGTTGCGGGGAAACAGCAGGTGGTTGCTTTTTTGCAAATACGTCCGGGAGAACTGCTGGGTGCCAGCATAGGCATAAACCGAGGGGTCGAGCACCAGCACGCTTTTGGGCGAAGTTTGGATGCGAATGATATGGTCTACCCCGGCAGAGGCGCCGAAATCCACCTTGTTGCTGAATTTAACGTCGCCGCCCAGGTTCAGGTTCAGCACCTTGTTCAGAAAGGCCAGGTTGGCGCCGCTTTGGGCTTTCAGGGCCGACTGCACCAGGTCGCTGCTTTCCTTGTAAAAGGGTTTCAGCACATACAGGTTGGTAAGCCATTTATCCGTAGTGTGCAGAAAGCCCAGGGTGGAAACGGTGCCGGCGTACTCCATGGAGGTCTCGGCGTTGTTGACGAAGACCGGCGCCGCATTGACGTACCATTTGGGAGAGATCCAGAGTTCGGCCATGGGGAACAGGCCGCTGCTTTTCAGGTTGTCGGTACGGCCGTAATAGTTTAACCCGCTGTTGTAGTTGATGCTTACTTTGAACTGGGGCTTTGCCGGGCGGGCGGTGGAGTCGGTTGTCTGTGCTTTTACGGACAGGAAGGACAATAAGAGGCTGCTCACCAGCAGGGTGTTGAAAATCTTTTTCATGGTTATGGTCAGGGTGGTTAAAAAGCATCCCATTCAGGAAAGGAATGGGATGCCGGTAATAGGGTGGGAAGGAGATGGTTATTTTGCCTGTACCTGGGCGCTTGTATTCGTTTTTGCCTGTGCCGAAGCCTTGGTTTCAGCCTGGGCTTTTGCACGGGCTTCCGTTTTTACTTTACCGCCGGCTTTTACGGTTTGTTCTTTAGCGGTTTGCAGTCCGGCGGCTGCCTTGTTCTCTGCTTCGGCTTTAGCGGCGGCCGATGTCTTTACGGCGGCATCTTTTTTCGCTGCTACATCGGTTTGAATATCGGCTGCTGTTTTCTCTGTCTTTTCAATCGCTTTCTTTCCGTTTACACGTACCTGTGTATTGGTTTGTGTGGCGCTTTCCACGTCGGCTTCTGCGGGCAGGCTCAGTACGGCGGAGTTGCCGTTGGCGTGGGCTTTGGCTTCTTCGGAAGCATGTACACCAGCCTGTGTTTTCAGGCGGGCGTTGGCCGATACATCCGCGCTGTTTTTCAGGTCGTTGGTAACGGAGGTAGTGGTTTGAACGCTGTTGTTCAGTGCTGTATGTGCAACAGTGGATGTAGTGGCGGTTGCTTTTGCGGCAGTGGAGGCGCCTGCGGATACGGCGCTGCGGGTGGCGGCTGCTGCCTGGGTGGTAGCTCCGGCGGCTACTCCGACGGCTGCTTTGGTCGCTGCCTGGGCGGCGGCCTGCGTAGTAGCCTTGGTAGCGGCCTGCGTGGTAGCGTTCACAGAACCGGTAATGCGGGTGGCGCTGCTGATGCCCAGGCCTGCTTGTGCAAAAGATACGGAGGCGCCAAAAGTAGCTGCCAGCAGCAGCATGGAAGTCTTCATTGATTTCATAGATTAAGTGTTTTCGTTGGTTTTATGTATTAAGCGTTTTCGTGTTTTTAAGACGCGAAACATAATGCAGGGTTTAAAAACACGGGCTAACTTTTTTTAACCTTCGTCAACACCACCCAATAAATTCACTCCATCTTCCTTGCCTGTTGCTTATTGTCTATTGCTTCTTCTATCATGCCAGCAGGCCCGGTAAACCGGTGTCGCTATCAGCCAGGGCCTTGATATTGGAAAGGGTGACCAGGGCGATCTGGTCCAGCGCTTCCCGCGTAAAGAAAGCCTGGTGTGCCGTCACCAGCACATTGGGAAAACTCATAAGCCGCTGGATAAGATCATCCGCGATGATATCTCCCGACAGGTCGCGGAAGAACAGCTTTTCCTCCTGCTCGTATACATCCAGGCCGAGGGCTCCGATCTGGCCTGTCTTCAGGGCATCGATCGCATCCTTTGTCTGGATCAATGCACCGCGACTGGTATTAATGATCATCACGCCCCGCTTCATCAGGGCAATGGTGCTTTTGCTGACCAGGTGCTTGGTCTGGTCGTTCAGGGGCGTGTGCAGTGAAATGATATCCGACTGCCGCAGCAGCTCCATCAGGGGAACGAATTCGATGCCTTCGCGTTCCAGCACCGGGTCCACGAACAGGTCGAATGCCAGCACCCGGCAGCCGAATCCTTTCATGATGCGGCAAAAGGCGGCGCCGATCTTTCCCGTGCCCACCACACCTACCGTCTTCCCGTAAAGGTCGAAGCCCATAAGCCCGTTCAGCGAAAAGTTCTGTTCACGTACACGGTTATACGCTTTATGTGTTTTGCGGTTGAGTGTAAGGATCAGGGCCACGGCATGTTCGGCTACCGCTTCGGGCGAATAAGCCGGTACCCGGCATACGCGGATCCCCATTTCTTTTGCTGCCGGCAGGTCCACATTATTGAAGCCGGCGCAGCGCAGGGCGATGGTCTTTACCTGCCGCTGGGCCAGTTGCCGGATGACATCGGCAGGAAGGCTGTCGTTGACAAAAACGCAAACCGCTTCCGACCCGCTGACCAGGCTTACGGTTTTGCTGTCCAGGGCCATTTCGAAAAATTCCAGCTCAAAGCCGAATGCCTCGTTGTGCCGGGTAAAGAATTCTTTGTCGTAAGGCTGCGTGGAAAAGAAGGTGATTTTCATTGCGGGAAAAAATTGAATCCAATAAAAAAGACGAAAGGCTTTTCTCTTAAAAGATTCGCCTTTCGTCTCTAAAGTACTTTTTATTTCGGAATGCCCCGGATGACTATTTTATGATCATCAGCTTGGCATAATTCAGCATGATCTTCTTCTCGCCGTTGGTATCGAAGCGGATCGTGGCTACGGGGTTGTGTCCGGAGCCTTCGAGCTTCAGCACTTCACCGAAACCGAATTTCTGGTGCTCTACCCGGTTGCCCACCTGTAGTTGTGCGATATCGCTGGGCACGAAGTTGGCCGAGGGGTTGTGCGCCACTTCCTTGGGCTTGGCGCCGTTGCTGATAATGGTGGAAACGAAGGTTTTTTCCTTCGGCGCTTCCTCCGTTTTGCGGGTATTGCCGTGCAGGCGGTCGAAGGCGCTGCCCATGCTGCGGCCGGCGCTCTGGTTTTTGACGCCTCCGCCGGCATAGCTGCGGTCGAGGTAGTCGGCAGGGATCTCGTCAATAAAGCGGCTGGGCTCATTGGCCGACAACTGGCCGAACTTGTAGCGGGTGTTGGCGTACGACAGGTACAGCCTTCCCTTGGCGCGGGTCACCGCCACGTAGAACAGCCGGCGCTCTTCCTCCAGCTCCTCGCGGGTGTTGATGCTCATGCCGCTGGGGAACAGCGTTTCTTCCATACCGCCTACGAATACCACGGGGTACTCCAGTCCTTTGGCGGCGTGGATGGTCATCATCTTTACCGTGTCGGCGTTGGGGTCTTTCTGGTCGGCATCGGTCAGCAGGGTAATCTGCTGCAGGTAGGTGCCGAGTCCTTTATCGCCCACTTCGCCGCTTTCCTCGCTCATGGGGGTTTCGGTAAATTCCTTGATGGAGTTCAGCAGCTCCTGGATGTTCTCGTAGCGCTGTACCCCTTCGGTCGATTTATCGTTGAACAGTTCTTTTACAAAGTTGGTCTGCTTGCCCACGTGGAACGCGATGTCGTAGGCGTTTTTGGTCCCCAGCATACTGGCAAAGGAGCGGATCATCAGCACGAATTCCTGGATGGCCTGCAGGGTGCCGGCGCGGAAGCCGAACTCGGAGGCCGCCTCCAGCACTTCCCACATGCTGATGCCGGCCTCGTTGGCGGCCAGCACGGCGCGGTCGATGGAGGTTTTGCCGATGCCGCGCACCGGGTAGTTGATGATGCGCTTCAGGGCCTCTTCATCCTTGGGGTTCACGATCAGGCGCAGGTAAGCAATATAGTCCTTCACTTCCTTGCGCTGGTAGAAGGAAATGCCCCCGAAGATGGTGTAGGGAATGCTGGCGCGGCGCAGGCTTTCCTCGAAGGAGCGGCTTTGCGCGTTGGTGCGGTACAGGATGGCGAAATCCTTGTTCTTAAAATGGTTGCGCAGCTTTTGTTCCTGGATGGCGTCGGCCACGAACTTTCCTTCGTCGTTGTCGGTCATGGTGCGTACCAGCTTGATCTTTTCACCGGCGGAGTTTTCGGTCCACAGGTTCTTTGGGATCTGGCCTTTGTTCTTCTTAATGACCTCGTTGGCAACCGTCAGGATGCTCTGGGTACTGCGGTAGTTCTGTTCCAGCTTGATCACCTTGGCATCTTCGTAATCCTGCTGGAACTGGAGGATGTTCTGGATGGTGGCGCCGCGGAAGCCGTAGATGCTTTGCGCGTCGTCGCCCACCACGCACACGTTCTCGTGGGCGGCGCCCAGCAGCTTGATGATCTCGTACTGGGCGGGGTTGGTATCCTGGTACTCGTCGATGAGGATGTATTTGAACTTGTGCTGGAACTTGTGGAGGGCCTCCGGGAAGTTTTTCAGCAGCTCGTACATTTTGAACAGCAGGTCGTCGAAGTCCATGGCGCCGTTCTTAAAGCAGCGTTTGGCGTAGGCGTCGTAGATGGCGCCGATCATGGGGCGGTTGGCCCGCATGTCTTCCTGCTGGATGGCGTAGTCGTTGATGTATTCCCGTGGGGTCACCAGTCCGTTCTTGGCGCCCGAGATGCGGTTGTAGACCGCCGCGGGTTTGTAGTGCTGGGCGTCCAGGTTCAGTTCGGCCACCACGGTCTTGATCACGCTTTTGGCGTCGTCGGTATCGTAGATGGTGAACGAGTTGGGATACCCCAGGCGGTGCGCTTCGCCCCGCAGGATGCGGGCGAACACGCTGTGGAAGGTGCCGATGTAGAGGTTGCGGGCCTCGCGGTTTTGTAAAATGTGCTCTACCCGCTCTTTCATCTCGGCAGCCGCCTTGTTGGTAAAGGTCAGGGCCAATATGTTAAAGGCATCCACCCCCTTGGCCATCAGGTGGGCGATGCGCGTGGTTAATACTTTGGTTTTGCCGCTGCCGGCGCCGGCCACGATCATTAACGGGCCTTCGGTGGTCACCACAGCTTCGTGCTGGTTGGCGTTCAATCCCTTCAGGTAATCTTGCATGCCGCGAAGTTAAAGAGTTAGTTTGGAGTTTGTAGGCTGGGGTTTGGAGTTGGTCGTAAATGGTTGTGAATTATTTATTTATAGGGCCAAACTCCCTCTATCCTCTTTTGGTCTTTTCCCAATAGCTCAAGCCCGCCTTGATGTCGCCGTAGGAGAATTCGTCGCCCAGGCGGTTTTTGAGCTGGCCGGTGGGCGGCACTTCCGGCTGGGCCTTCAGCAACTGCAGGATCTTTTCCAGCTTGGCGGGCGTCAGCAGGGCGTGGATGTCCACTTCGCCGCTGGTGATGAACGACGCCAGGTGGCCTTCGATGGTGCTGAAGGTGAGGTTCCGTTCGGCCGCGATCTCCGCGATGGTTTTGCCCTCCTTATACATTTGCAGGCTGATGCGGTTGGTTTCGCCCTTGGGGGCTTTGCCGGCGGCCTTCACGGCCTTTTCCTCTTCCTTTACTTCCACCGCCAGGGGTTGGTAAATGTCCTGGGCCAGCTGCAGCAGGTCGCCGCTGGCCTTCAGCATGCCCTCGGCCAGGTGCAGGGCCCGCTCGAGTACCTGCTTTTGCCGCAGGAACTCCCGCTTCAGGTCGGTCAGCTCTTTCAGGTAGCGTTTTACCTTCTTTTCCTTTTTGATTTCCTCGAAGTGGAGGTCCAGGGGCGCCAGCAGCTGCTCGTCGATGCTTTTGGCAAAATAGTCCACGGCCGCCTTCGTGCGGGCGTACAGTTGCTGGTAGCCGCCTTCGGCCGCCACGTACAGTTGGTCCAGCTGGCGGGTAAACTTTACGGCCACCTCGCTCAGCTTCACCGACTCGGACAGGGCGGTGCCCGCCCAGGCGATGGCCAGATCTTTGCGGGGCAGGTCCCGTTCCAGTATGTCCTGGCGGTGCTGCCGCACGGTTTCCAGCATTTTCTGCCAGTCGAAGCCTTTGAGCAACGACTGCTTGATAAACACCTGCTGTTCCTCTTCCAGCACGGCCTGCAGCTCTTCTTCCGTCCATTCTTTTTTTACGAACTCCAGCACCCTTACGTCGGTGCTGATGCAGGAGGGGTGGATCCGCGAATGCAGCACCAGCCCTTCGAGGTTCGTCAGCCGGCTCAGGGCCACGTACACCTGGCCGGGGGCAAAGGAGGCGCCGGCGTCGATGATGGCCCGCTCAAAGGTCAGGCCCTGGCTTTTGTGGATGGTGATGGCCCATGCCAGGCGGATGGGGTATTGCTTAAACGTGCCCAGCTCTTCCTCCTCCACCTTGTCGGCCTCCTTGTCGTAATTGTAGCGGATGTTCTGCCACAGCTCCTGTTCCAGCTCCAGGTCGGCGGATTCGTTGGGGAAAGAGACCAGGATGCGGTCTTTCGTAATGCTTTTGATGAGGCCGATCTTGCCGTTGTAGAAGCGGCGGGCATCGCCCTTGTCGTTCTTGATGAACATGATCTGGGCGCCTTCCTTCAGCTGAAGGGTTTCTTCGGCGGGGTAGGAGCGGTCGTTGAAATCGCCCTCCACCTCGGCCTTGAAGGAGTGGGCCTTGCCCGGCAGGTTCTCCAGCTCGCGCCGGTTGATGGTGTCGGCCTTGCTGTTGTGCGAGGTCAGGGTAATGTAGTGCTCGTTCTCCGGCGGCTGGAAGCCCGGGTGGTAGTGCTGGTGCAGGCGCTCCAGGTCGGCCCGGGTACAGCTGTTGTTGCGGATGTTGTTGAGGATATCGATAAAGGTGTCATCGCTCTGGCGGTAGATCTTTTTCAGCTCGATAAAGACCGGGGGCGCTTCCTGGATCACGTGGGCGTCGAAGAAGAAGGGGCTGCGGTAGTGGGGCTTCAGCAGCTCCCATTCCTCGTTCTGCACCACGGGCGGCAGCTGCAGCAGGTCCCCGATATAGACGACCTGCACCCCGCCGAAAGGCACCAGGGGCTGACGGCGCACATGCCGCAGTACGGCGTCCACGGCATCGAGCAGGTCGGCGCGCACCATCGACACCTCGTCGATGATCAGCAGGTCCAGCTCCCGCAGCAGCTCGCGCTTGGAGCCCGCCAGGCGCAGGTTTTTAAAAAGGCTGTGCTGGTTGTTTACCCGGCCGTCAAAAACGCCCCAGTTGCTTTCCTGCGTGGGCAGGTAGGCGCCGAAGGGCAGCTGGAACAGGGAATGCAGGGTAACGCCCCCCGCATTGATGGCCGCTACGCCGGTAGGCGCGGCCACCGCCATTTTTTTAAAGCTGTGCTCCCGGATGTACTTCAGGAACGTGGTCTTGCCGGTACCGGCCTTACCCGTCAGGAACAGGTGGCGGCTGGTCTGGTTCACAAAGGAAACCGCTTTATTGAAGATGGGATTCGATGTAAAGCTTACACTCATAAAGGGCGCCAATATAGGGGGAAAAACGCGAAGGTAATATTAAAGTAAAAAGGAATTGGTTAATTGGTTCATTGGGTATTGGGCCCTTGGCAAAACAAGCTTTCTGCCGGGATTCCAAATACCCTGATACCCCAATTAACCAATACCCTAAACCTTGTTTGGCATGCTATTTCAGGCGTTTGCAGGGATCAATTTATTCAATTAAACCTGAACATATGAGACGTTTAGAAGGTAAGGTTGCTATTGTAACGGGAGGGGCTACGGGTATAGGAGAGGCGGTATCGAAAAAGTTTGCGCTGGAAGGGGCAAAAGTGGTGGTGAACGGCTTTCCCGAGGACCCGGTGCAGGATGTGGTGGACGACATCCGCAAAATGGGGGGCGAGGCTTCGCCGTTTGTGGCAGATATTTCCATCGACAGCAATGCCATGGAATGCGTTGCCTTTGCCGTGGCGCAATACGGGAAGCTGGACATCCTGGTAAATAATGCCGGCGTGTTCCCGGTGATGGAAGAAATTTACAACTATCCCACGGAAGCGTTTGAATACCTGCTGCGCAACAATGTGCGCACGGTGTTCCTGATGACCAAGTTCGCCCTGCCGGAACTGAAGAAAACCAAGGGCGTGGTGCTGGCCGCCGGCTCGGAAGCGGGGTTGAACGGGCTGGCCGAAAATGCGCCCTACGGGGGTACCAAGGGCTGGATCCATTCCTTTATCCGCGGCATAGCGGTGGAGCAGGCCAAGCACGGCGTGCGGGCCAACTGCGTGTGCCCGGGCGCCATCGATACCGCATGGACCCATAAGGAAACCGGTCCCATGAAGAAAAAGCATGAGAAGATGATCGTAGCCGGAACGCCCTTGGGCAGGAGGGGCACACCGGAGGAAATTGCCAATGCCTACCTGTTCCTGGCTTCCGACGAAGCCTCCTACGTGACGGGCACCCTGTTCTTCGTGGATGGCGGCATTACCATTGGCAAAGGACCGGTAGGAGAAGAGGCCGACAAGGATGTGAAACACGAGCCCACAGGCGACCTGCACCTGCAGCATAGCAAGGATGGGGCTACCGATATGCGGCGGGGCAACCAGGGAAATATATGATTTATTGAAAGCATGTATCTGCGGAAGCAGACAAATAGCAAATAAAGGAGCAGGGGGCGGAACCGAAGGAGGTTTTCCGGCTCCTTGCCTGCTTTATCATCCGCCGGCAGCGGTCCGCCACGAATGGTTATTTTTTCCGGGCCAGGATATAGAGCCAGCAAAAGGTAAAGACGACCTGGGCTGCGCCATCGGCCATGTAGATGTTGCTGATGGTATCATTCAGGGCATAATAGAAGTCCACGTAGGCAAGGCTGACCGACAGGGTCAGCATCAGTACCGTTATGGGCAGGTAGGGGCCTTTGGAGAAAATGCTCAGCAGAAGGCAAAGGGAAATGGACAGCAGCAGCAGGCTGACGGTCTTGACCAGCCAGATATCGGTTTTATACCCGGAAACTTTTAGGAAGCTTTCGATGTCCACGATGGGCCAGACGGCGGTCAGAAAGGTGTAGATGCCCTGTATCCAGGAGGTATAAATGCGGAATTTCATTTACAGAAGCTGCGGTTATTCTACGAACTGGCCTTTTTTTTTGCCAGGTGGGTTTCGATGCGTTCCAGCAGCCGGGCGCTTTGAAAAGGTTTGGGCAGGAAGTCGTCCGCCCCGAAATCCGCGTAATTCTTCTGGGCGCTGGGATGCCCGGAGAACATGATAATGAGAATGTCTTTGAGGTCTTCGGAACTTTTTAATTTTTTGCAGATATCGCGGCCGTCCACGCCGGACAATAAAACGTCCATCACAATAAGGTCGGGATGGAAGGTCGCCACCTGTTCATATGCCTCGCCCTCCCTGGAAGCCGTTGCCACCTGGTAGCCCTTCTTCTTCAGTAACAACTGCAGGACAGTGATTACATCCGGGTCATCATCTATGATCAGTATTTTCTCCATGTATACCCTATGTTTTTTTATGCCGCTCTGGTCTAATGATGCAACCGCTTTTCGAACGCTCCGGGTCTAAAAAGGACGGAAAATGGATAGAAATTCAAATGTAAAAAATTAGGCGGGTACTTCGCAAATTTAATCCGGTGAAATAGGGGGAGAAATTACCCTTCCTTTATTTTTTCCGACGTAAACTGGTTCTTGATGTACTCGTTGAAAAACGCACCGGCCGACCCGTCCACCTCGTGATAGAGCTGGAAGACCTTCCAGAGGCGGGGCGGCACGTTGTGGTAGCGGTACACGTTCCCCGACCGGAATTCGATTTCCAGGATCTTCTCTTCTTCCAGGTACTCCAGGCGGTGTATGGTGGAAGACTTGGTGGTAAATACGGGCTTACTCATAGCACGAGCTTTTAAGCTTGAAAAAATTATACCAGAACAGCTTAACGAGTTCCTAAGTTCCTGAGTTGTCGTAATTCCAAACGGCTAGCTTCTAACTTAGGAACTTAGGAACTGTTCAAAACAGCACATTGTTTGCAGCAGTCCGGTTATGGTTAGAAGACTCAGGGAGCGGATTAAGAAATTCTGGGCGGCGGTGGCGCTGCTTTCGGTGGAAATGCTAATAGTACTGGCCTTGTTTACGGGCGCCCTGGCGCTGTTTGTGTACATGGTCCGGCGGGTGTTTTACCTGCACAACAATGCCTTCGACGAAAAGGTCTTTACTTACCTCAGTACCCATGTCAATCCGCGCAACAACGAGATCATGCAGGCCTTTACCTTCCTGGGGACCCATAAATTCCTCATTCCGGCTAATTTGGTGCTGATCGCCTATTTTCTATTTATCCGGAGGCACCGCTGGTATTCCATCAAAGTACCGGCCATTGCCCTGAGCAGCCTGGCGCTGATGTTCGGGCTGAAGTTCGTGTTCGAGCGGCCCCGCCCCCTCACCCCCCTGCTCGAGGAGGCCCGCGGCCTGAGCTTTCCCAGCGGCCATGCCCTGATGAGCGTTACCTTTTACGGGCTGCTGGTCTATATCGTCTGGCACTCCATCAAGCAAAAAGGGCTGAAATGGACCCTTATCGCCCTATTGCTGCTGCTGATCCTGGTTATCGGCTTTACCCGCATTTACCTGCGGGTGCACTACGCCAGCGACGTGGTGGCCGGCTTTTGCGTGGGCCTTTTGTGGCTGGTGATCTGCGTGTGGACCCTGAACCAGCTGGAAAAATACAGCAAGCGCAACCTGAATGCCCTGGTGCAGGAGCCCGCCCTGCCCCAAAAAGTAAAATAATTCCCGGGGGCGGCCCCGGGAAATGGGTTATTTCCGGGGCTGGACATCCACCCGGTCCTCGCCCTTAGCCGTGTCTGTTTCCGGCGTATACTGTATGCCGGTATCGCTGCGCAGGGCGCCGTCGCGGTCGACCGGGGCTATGCCGTCATCTACTGATCCTCCCTCGCCCCTGGCGCCGTCGCTGTTGCAGGCGCTCAGGGCAAAAACTACTGCCGCCATAACAAAAAGCCTTTTCATAATCATTCATTTAGGGTTTAGCTTTCAATTATTTTGCCAGTACGGGCCGGAGGCCTTTAGGTTTAACGAATCTTCTAGCTCAAAACCCATCCGATTAGCTACTTTTGCACCTCAAATTTTTTAATAAATGATTTCAGTAAATAATGTGACGCTTTCGTTCGGCAAACGCGTGCTTTTTGACGAAGTGAACCTCACTTTCAATAAAGGCAACTGTTATGGGGTCATCGGGGCCAACGGAGCGGGAAAGTCCACATTTTTAAAAATATTATCCGGCGAGATCGAGCCCAACAAGGGTTCGGTGGTCATTACCCCGGGCGAACGCATGGCGGTTTTAAAGCAGAACCAGTTTGCCTTTGACGAGGTAACTGTGCTGAATACCGTTATGATGGGCCATGACAAGCTCTGGAAGGTGATGCACGAGCGGGATGCCATCTATGCCAAGGCCGACTTTACCGAGGAAGACGGCATGCGTGCCGGCGAGCTGGAAGGCGAATTCGGCGAAATGGGCGGCTATACGGCCGAAAGCGATGCCGCCACCCTTCTGAGCGACCTGGGCATTAAGGAAGACCTCCACCAGAGCCTGATGAAGGACGTCTCCTCCAACATGAAGGTGCGGGTGCTGCTGGCCCAGGCCCTGTTCGGCAACCCCGACATCCTGCTGCTGGACGAACCGACCAACGGCCTGGATATCGAAACCATCGGCTGGCTGGAGAATTTCCTGGCCGAATACGAGAACGTCGTACTGGTGGTATCGCACGACCGTCACTTCCTGGACGCCGTTTGTACCCACGTGGCCGACGTCGACCGCCAGAAGATCAAGATCTTTACCGGTAACTATACCTTCTGGTACGAGTCGTCGCAACTGATGGCCCGCCAGCTGAGCGATAAGAACAAGAAAGTGGAAGACAAGCGCCAGGCCCTGCTGGACTTTATCGCCCGCTTCTCGGCCAACGCCTCCAAAAGCCGCCAGGCCACTGCCCGGAAAAAGGCCCTGGAGAAGCTCACCATCGAAGAGATCGAGCCCTCCAACCGCCGCTACCCCGGCATCATCTTCCAGCCCCAGCGCGAAGTGGGCAACCAGATCCTGAACGTGGAGAACCTGTCCAGCTCGGTAGAAGGCCGCAAGCTGTTCGACAAGGTGACCTTCAGCGTCAACAAGGGCCAGAAGATCGCCTTCCTGAGCAAGGATCCCCAGGCGGTGACCAACTTCTTTGAAATTATCAACGGCAACCTCGAAGCCGACGGCGGCAAGTTCGAATGGGGTACCACCATCACCAAGGCCTACCTGCCCCTGGAGAACAACGAATTCTTCGGAAACGGCCTGAGCCTGCTGGAATGGCTGCGCCAGTACGTGCCCCAGCACGTTACCGATGCCGACGAGCCCTTCCTGAGAGGCTTTTTAGGCAAAATGCTGTTCAGCGGCGATGATATCGCGAAAAAGACCACGGTACTGAGCGGGGGAGAAAAAGTGCGCTGCATGGTGAGCCGCATGATGCTGCAGAACCCCAACCTGATCGTGCTGGACCAGCCCACCAACCACCTGGACCTGGAAAGCATCCAAAGCTTCAACGAAGGCTGTAACGCCTTCCCCGGCATTGTGCTGCTGACCTCGCATGACCACACTTTCATGCAAACCGTGGCCAACCGGGTGATCGAGCTGACGCCCAAGGGCATCATCGACCGCCTGATGACTTTTGACGAATACCTCGAAGACAAGCGCGTAAAGCAATTGCGCGAAGAAATGTACGGCCAGGCTGTTATGGCATAGGACGGTACTTCCAATAATAAAAAAAGGGCACTTCCGGGTGCCCTTTTTTATTATTGGAAATGTAAAATGTAGCATGTAAAATTTAAAATGTAAAATATGGATAACGCCTCCCAGGATAACTGGACCGGGGTACCTGCTTTAAAAATAGGAGCAATGCGGCCGCCTTTCATGCATTATCCTTATTTTACATTTTAAATTTTATATTCTACATTTTACATTTTTCCGGGATTTTCCCGGCCGGAAATTAACCCCAGGAAGCCGGTCCTTTTCACATATATTTAGTGGCAAAAAGGTCTTTTTTTCTGGGTAAATTTTGCTAAAATCATTAGTTTTACAACCACAAAAAATTCGAGAATGACCGGGATTTAGCCGAGAGATCCAGTCCTCATTCTTATCACTTTTATAAACGAAAAACATGTCAAATAGCGAAAAACTGAAAGCGCTCAAGCTTACCATGGACAAGATCGAAAAGGACTTTGGTAAGGGCAGCGTTATGATGATGAACGAACGAGGCGAACAGCAACTGGAAGTGGTATCCACGGGCTCCATCGGGCTGGATTCGGCTCTGGGTGTGGGCGGCTTGCCGAAAGGCCGGATCGTGGAGATCTACGGTCCTGAAAGCTCCGGTAAAACCACCGTGGCGACCCATGTGATCGCCGAGGCCCAGAAGAAAGGCGGCATGTGCGCCATTATCGATGCCGAGCACGCCTTTGACAGCAACTATGCGCAAAAGCTGGGCGTGGACGTGGACAACCTGCTGATCTCGCAGCCCGACTACGGCGAGCAGGCCCTGGAAATCGCCGACCGCCTGATCCTGTCCGGAGCCCTGGACGTGGTGGTGATCGACTCCGTGGCCGCCCTGGTACCCAAAGGTGAGCTGGAAGGTGAAATGGGCGACAGCAAGATGGGGCTGCAAGCCCGCCTGATGTCGCAGGCCCTGCGGAAGCTGACGGCCACCATCAGCAAAACCAACACCATCTGTATCTTCATCAACCAGTTGCGTGAAAAGATCGGCGTAATGTTCGGTAACCCCGAAACCACTACCGGCGGTAACGCCCTGAAATTCTACGCCTCCGTTCGCCTGGATATCCGCCGGATGAGCCAGATCAAGGACGGCGAAGAAGCCATCGGTAACCGCGTAAAGGTGAAAGTGGTGAAAAACAAGGTTGCACCCCCGTTCCGCAATGCCGAGTTCGATATCGTGTTCGGAGAAGGCATCTCCAAGATCGGTGAGATCCTCGACCTGGGCGTGGAAATGGGCATCGTGCAGAAAAGCGGCAGCTGGTTCAGCTACAACAGCGATAAGCTGGGACAAGGTCGCGAAGCGGTAAAAACCCTGCTGCAGGACAACCCGGCCCTGGCAGATGAAATCGAAGGAAAAATCCGCGAGAAAGTAAAGGAACTGCAGGCTTCCTAAGCCCCGCAGGTTTCCTCCAAATAATAAGGCCTGTATCTGATGATACAGGCCTTATGTGTTTTGATAGGTCAGCAACGGTGTCCAAGTGAAAATCGGGTGTTAATCGGGGTACGATTGGTGGTTTTTCAGAAATCCTTTATAAAAAAACTCATCAAATAGTCAAGTACCGCCTGAATTCTATCAATTACTCTGCCATATGTATAAGTGATTGTGAATGAATGCTTAATGGTTTTTAGAGGTGGCTAAAAAGCCATCTTTGACACTTAATTTCCGGCCCGAATGGCCAATATTGATGGGAAATAAGGGCTCAGTAGGATATTTTTTTACCTTCAGCCCCACTAAAAAAAACGATATGAGTCAAATCCGGACGCTGGGAAGTAAAAAGCGCATTGCATTGGTCGCTCATGACAATAAAAAGAAGGACCTGGTCGACTGGGCCACTACCAACCGGGAGTTCCTGGCTCCCCACGAACTGGTGGCCACCGGTACCACCGGCAAGTTGCTGGAAGAGAACCTGGGCCTGCCGGTGCGCAAAGTGTTCAGCGGCCCGCTGGGCGGCGACCAGCAGATCGGCGCCCTGATCGCCGAAGGCAACCTGGACATGATCGTTTTTTTCTGGGATCCCATGGAAGCCCAGCCCCACGACAGCGACGTAAAAGCCCTGTTGCGCCTGGCGGTAGCCTGGAACATCCTGATGGCCTGCAACCGCACCACCGCCGACTATATCCTGACCTCCCTGCTGATGAAGGAAGATTACACCGTATCCGTTCCTGATTACAGCGGTTATCTGAAAAGGAATATTTAAGATTTCATTCGCTCCGGCTGTTTTGCTTTCCTAGCACAGATGTTGCACCGGACCGGGTGGTTAACTTTTCCAATCTATGCCATTTACCATTTCCGCACCATACCAGCCGGCGGGCGACCAGCCCGGCGCCATCAACGAATTGAGCGAAGGCATCAGCCGGGGCGAAAAACACCAGGTATTGCTGGGAGTTACCGGCTCGGGCAAGACCTTTACCGTGGCCAACGTCATCCAGAAGGTCCAGCGTCCCACCCTGGTGCTGACGCACAACAAGACCCTGGTGGCCCAGCTCTACGGCGAGTTCAAGCAGTTCTTCCCCGACAATGCCGTGGAGTACTTCGTTTCCTACTACGACTACTACCAGCCGGAAGCCTACATGCCGGTGACGGACACCTACATCGAAAAAGACCTCAACATCAATGAAGAGCTGGATAAGCTGCGCCTGCGGGCCACGACCAGCCTGCTATCCGGCCGCCGGGACATTATCGTGGTGGCCAGCGTCAGCTGCATCTACGGTATGGGCAACCCCACCGACTACGAAAGCGGCATCGTCCGCATCGCAAAGGGAGATGAGCTGTCGCGGCAGGGCTTTTTGCACTCGCTGGTGAGCTCGCTGTACAACCGCACTACCGTGGAATTTACCCGCGGCACCTTCCGGGTCAAGGGCGATACCGTGGACATCAACCTGCCCTACGTGGACTTTGGCTACCGGGTGACGTTCTTCGGCGACGAGATCGAGGAGATCGAAAGCATCGACGTGGAAACCGGCAAGCGCATCGGCAAGCTGGACAATGCGGCCATTTTCCCGGCCAACCTGTACGTGGCGCCCAAGGACATCATGCAGCAGGTGCTTTACGATATCCAGGACGAGCTGGAAGCCCAGGTGGAGTACTTTAAAAGCGTCGGCAAGTTCATCGAGGCCCAGCGCCTGAAGGAGCGGGTAGAATACGACCTGGAAATGATCCGCGAGCTGGGCTTTTGCAACGGCATCGAGAACTATTCGCGCTTTTTCGACCGCCGCCAGCCCGGCACCCGCCCGTTCTGTTTGCTGGACTACTTCCCCAAAGATTTTATCTGCGTGATCGATGAAAGCCACCAGACCATCCCGCAGGTGAGCGGCATGTATGGCGGCGACCGCAGCCGCAAGATGACCCTGGTGGACTACGGCTTCCGCCTGCCCTCCGCCCTGGACAACCGGCCGCTGAACTTCCACGAGTTCGAGAACCTGCTGAACCAGACGATCTACGTGTCGGCCACCCCCGGCGATTACGAGCTGGAGCAAACCGGCGGTGTAGTAGTGGAACAGGTGGTACGGCCTACCGGCCTGCTGGAGCCGCCCATCGAGGTGCGCCCCAGCGTGAACCAGATCGACGACCTGCTGGACGAGATCGACAAGCGGGTGAAAAGGGGCCACCGCGTGCTGGTGACCACCCTCACCAAGCGCATGGCCGAGGAAATGGACAAATACCTCAAACGTATCGACATCAAATCCAAATACATCCACAGCGACGTGGACACCCTGGAGCGCATCGAGATCCTGCGCGACCTGCGCCTGGGCGTCATCGACGTGCTGGTAGGGGTGAACCTGCTGCGGGAAGGCCTCGACCTGCCCGAAGTGTCGCTGGTGGCCATCCTGGACGCCGACAAGGAAGGTTTTCTGCGCAACGAGCGCTCCCTGACCCAGACGGCCGGCCGCGCCGCCCGTAATGCCGAAGGCCTGGTGATCTTTTATGCCGATAAGATCACCGAAAGCATGCAGCGCACCATGGACGAAACCAGCCGCCGCCGCGAAAAGCAGATGGCCCACAACCTGGAGCACGGCATCGTGCCCCGCACCGTTACCAAAAGCAAGGAGCAGATCATGGCGCAAACCTCGGTGCTGGACATCAAGGGCTATGACGCCGATTCGCCCCTGGCCGTGGAGGAGATCGTTACCCATGCCGCCGAAGAGGGCGCCGAATACACCACCATTCCCCAGCTGGAAAAGGCCATCACCAAAACCCGCAAGGAAATGGAAAAGGCGGCCCGCGACATGGACTTCATGGAAGCCGCCCGCCTCCGCGATGAAATGTTCTCCCTTCAAAAGAAGCTGGAAGGCATGAAGTAGGGAGGAATTGGGATATTAGTTAATTGGTTAATTGGGTATTAGGCCCAATCTCCTAATTCCCAATTAACTAATATCCCAATTAACTACTTTCGCCTTTATGGAAGAAAAGAAAGTCTTTTTGCTGGATGCCCTGGCGCTGATCTTCCGGGCCTACTACGCCCTGATCCGCAACCCCCGCATCACTACCAAAGGAAAAAACACCAATGCCCAGTTCGGCTTTACCAATACCATCATCGAGCTGATCAACAACCAGAAACCCACCCACATGGCGGTCTGCTTCGATACCTCGGCCCCTACCGAGCGGCATACCGATTACGAAGCCTATAAAGCCAACCGCCAGGAAGCCCCCGAAGACCTGCAGCTGGCCATTCCCGATATCAAACGCATCATCCGCGGCCTGAACATCCCCATCATCGAAAAAGATGGCTTCGAGGCCGACGATGTGATCGGCACCCTGAGCCAGCAGGCCGAAAAGCTGGGCTACGAAGTCTTTATGGTCACCCCCGATAAGGATTACGGCCAGCTGGTCAGCGAAAAGGTAAAGATCTACAAGCCCGGCTACCAGGGCGGCGACGTGGAGATCATGGGACCCAAGGAAGTATGTGAGAAATGGTGCATCCAGTCGGTAGACCAGGTAAAGGATATTTTGGGACTGATGGGCGATGCCGTGGACAACATTCCCGGTGTTGCCGGCGTGGGCCAGAAGACCGCCTGCAAGCTGCTGACCGAATGGGGAACCTTGGAAGCCGTTGTAGAGAACGCCGACAAGATCAAGGGCGCCCTGGGCGAAAAGATCAGGGCCGGCAAAGAAGCGGCCATCATGTCCAAAAAACTGGCGACGATCATCACCGATGTGCCCATCGAATTCCATGAGGAAGACTTCCGTCTGAAGGAGTGGAACAAGGAAGCCCTCAAAGAAGTATTTACCGAGCTGGAGTTCCGCGCCGTGGGGCGCCGGCTGCTGGGCGAGGATTTCGGCGAACCCGTCGCCGCCCGCAAAAGCAGCGTAGGCGTGCAGGCCGACCTGTTCGGCACCCCCGTGGCCGAAGCCCCCGTAGCCGTGGAAGCACCCGAGGAAGCCTCCGTGGTGCAGCCCGGCAAAAACATCCGCAATACCCCCCACGACTACAAATCCGTAGTAGGCGATGACGCCATAAATGAGCTGGTCAAAGAATTAAGCGGGCAAACCGAGATTTCCTTTGATACCGAAACCACCGGCATCGACGCCAACATGGCCGACCTGGTAGGCTTTTCGTTCAGCATCCAGCCCGGCCAGGGCTGGTACGTGCCGGTACCCGCCGACGATGCCGACGAAACCCGCCGCATCCTGGGGCTGTTTGCCTCCCTCTTCCAGGATGAATCGAAACTGTGGATCGGCCACAACCTGAAGTACGACCTGCTGATGCTGAAATGGTACGGCGTACAGCTGAAAGGCCGCCTGTTCGATACCCTGCTGGCCCATTACCTGATCGAGCCCGACGGCAAACGCAACATGGACTGGCTGAGCGCCAAGTACCTGGGCTACGAACCCATTCATATCGAAGAGCTGATCGGCAAGAAAGGAAAGAACCAGGGCACCATGCGCGACGTGCCCTTGGACAAAGTGACCGAATACGCCGTGGAAGATGCCGACGTGACCCTCCAGTTCCGGAACATCTTTTTGCCGCAGCTCGAAACCCTGGACGTTAAAAACGTTTTCGACAAAGTGGAAAACCCGCTGGTGCCCGTGCTGGTGGACATGGAGTACGAAGGCGTGCGCATCGACATGGACTTTTTAAAAGATTATTCTAAAGTGCTGGACGCGGAAGCCCGCGAGCACGAGGAAAAAGTATACGAGGCTGCCGGCGTGCGCTTCAACCTGGGGTCGCCCAAGCAACTGGGCGAGGTGCTGTTTGAAAAGCTGAAGCTCGACCCCAAGGCCAAAAAAACCAAGACCGGCCAGTATGCTACCGGGGAAGACGTCCTGAGCAAGCTGGCGGCCGAACACCCCGTAGTGGACAACATCCTGGCCTACCGCGAGTACACCAAGCTGAAATCGACCTACGTGGATGCGCTGCCGCAGCTGATCAACCCCAAGACCGGCCGGGTGCATACCAACTATGGGCAGGCCATCGCCGTTACCGGCAGGCTGTCCAGCAACAACCCCAACCTGCAAAACATTCCCATCCGCACCGAAAGGGGCCGCGAGATCCGCCGGGCCTTTATCCCCCGCGACGACAACCATATCCTCATCAGCGCCGACTATTCGCAGATCGAGCTGCGCATCGTAGCCGCCCTGAGCGGTGACGAAAGCATGTGCGAAGCCTTCCGCCAGAACAAGGACATTCATACCGCCACCGCCGCCAAGGTGTACAACGTGGAAGAAGAGGCCGTTACCAAGGATATGCGGCGCAAAGCCAAGAGCGTGAATTTCGGCATCGTGTACGGCCAAAGCGCTTTCGGGCTGGCCGAGAACCTGGGCATCAGCCGGGCCGAGGCCAAGACCATTATCGACAACTACAAAAAGGAATTTTCGGGCGTTACCCGCTACATGGACGAAATGATCGAATTCGCCCAAAAGAACGGTTATGTACAAACGGTGATGGGCCGCAAGCGCTGGCTGCGCGACATCAACTCCGCCAACTTTACCGTGCGGGGCTTTGCCGAACGCAACGCCATCAACTCGCCCATCCAGGGAACGGCGGCCGACATGATCAAGCTGGCGATGGTCAGCGTGCACGAAGCCTTTAAGCAACACGGTTTCCGCTCGACCATGATCCTGCAGGTGCATGACGAATTGGTGTTCGACGCCCTGAAGGAAGAAGTGGAAATAATAAAACCGGTGATCCTCGAATGCATGCAGTCGGCCATGGTACTGCCCAACGGCGTTCCCATCATTGCCGAAGTAGGCTCCGGCGCCAACTGGCTGGAAGCGCACTAGAAATCCTGAAAATTATAAAGAGAAGGGGCGGGATGCATCAACTCCCGCCCCTTCTCTTTATGATTTTATTTCTTTTATTCCAGCACGCCGAACTTGCCCGACTGGAATTCCTGTATCGCCTCGCGGATCTCCTCCTGGGTATTCATCACGAAAGGTCCGTAGGAAACGATCGGCTCTTCGATGGGCTCACCGCTTAACAGCAGGAGGACGCTTTTTTCCAGGGCTTTGACCTGGATGTCTTCGCCTTCATTTTTAAAAAGCACCATGCTGTGCTCTGCGGCGGTTTCGCCGTTCACTTCCACGCTGCCGTTCACCACCAGCAGGGCCGTGTTGTGCGCCGCCGGAATGGTTGCCGTCACTTCGCCGCCTTCGTTCAGCTTGATGTCCAGCAGGTTGACGGGCGTATACGTGGCCGCGGGACCGGCGACTTCGTTGAACCGGCCGGCAATAACATTTACCAATCCGCTGTTGTGCGGCAGGGTTACCTGTCCCATCTGGCCGGCCGTGATGCCCTGGTAATGCGGCGGCGTCAGCTTGTCTTTTTTCGGAAGGTTGACCCACAGCTGCACCATTTCAAAGGGGCCGCCGGCGCGGGAAAAGGTTTCTTCGTGGTATTCTTTGTGCAGGATACCAGCGCCGGCCGTCATCCATTGCACGTCGCCGGGATGGATCACGCCGCTGTTGCCGGCGCTGTCGTGGTGCGCCACGCTGCCTTTATAAGCGATGGTCACGGTTTCAAATCCCTTGTGCGGGTGCACGCTGACGCCCCGGATGGTTTCGGAAGGCCCGAAGTCGAATTCCGCATTGAAGTCCAGCATCAGGAAAGGGCTGAGCCTGCGTTGCAGATCGTGTGTTCCCGGTATGTAATTGTACACCCTGAAGCCATCGCCCACCATACCGGGACGGACAGGGCGGGCAATGATTTTTTCTATCTGCTTTTTCATATTGTTGTTCCTTTTTGAGAAAGAACAAATGTACCCCTGCGGGCAGGCGGAATCCATTGATGAAGGATAAGAAATACCCTTGATGCAGCTTAAGAAAAACAGCCCTGAAAGAGCGGCATACAACAGTTATTGGAGCGGCAGCTCCTGGCCCAACTGCCGGTACATGCTTAAAAAGTCAAAATAGTTCCAGGCCTCGACGAATTTACCGTTTTGAATGCGTACCAGGCTCAGTCCGCAAAACCGCACTTGCCTGCCGTTCTCCTTATGGGTGGCGGTAGCGGTGCAACGGGCGCTTTCCATATCGTCCTGGCTGATGACATCTTCCACGGTGAAATGGATGTCCTGGAATTGCTGTTGCAAGGCATCATAATACTGTTTAAAGTGGTCACTTCCCTGGAGCGGTGCGCCATTGGCCCCGAGGCCATGGATAAGGATATCGCTGGCAAGCAATTCGTCTATGGCTTCCCTGCGGCCTTTGTTCCAGACTTCTTCGAACCATTTGAAGGAGCAGGTGGATGCAGCATTGCGCATGTTCTGGCTGTTTTTGGTGATGCTTAAAGATAAAAACTTATATTAAGAATCCGGTATTCGGTTCAATCCCTTCTTATGCCTACCTTACGGGCCAATTTTAAAATAAGCTGGCAACGCCCATGAAACCTGTTATTTACTATTGCTATGATGCCTATTGTGGCTGGTGCTACGGCTTCAGCCCGGTGATCCGCCGCCTGGCCGAAGAATACAAGGACCGGGTGGACTTCGACGTGCTTTCCGGCGGTATGATCCTGCCGGACGAGCCGCAGCATTTCGCGCCCCTGGCCACCTATATCCAAACCGCCTACAAGCAGGTGGAGGAAACCACCGGCATCCAGTTCGGCCAGGACTTCCTGTGGCATGTATTTCACCCCTCCGAAACCGACTGGTTCCCCGACAGCACTAAGCCGGCCGTGGCCCTGTGTATCTTCAAAGAGTACTATCCCGACCAGGCCGTGTCCATGGCCTCCGACCTGCAGTACGCCCTTAATTACGAAGGCCGCGACCTCACCGATAACGAGGCCTACCGCCACCTGCTGCACCAGTACAATATTCCCGAAGAGGATTTTTACGCCAAGCTCGACAGCGAAGAATACCGTGAAAAGGCTTACTACGAATTTGCCCTGACCAAGCAATTGAACATCACCGGCTTCCCGGCCGTGCTGATCCAGGTCTCCGACTCCAAGTTCTTCCTGCTCACACGAGGATTTACCGATTATGAAACGATGACGAGGCGGGTGGATAAGGTACTCGCTGAAATTTAAATTTTACGAGTTATACCATTTTCGCTTAGGTTAGCCGGGATTGGGAAGCCCGCAGGGCTTCAACAAAAGTAGCCCCGGGTGCAACCCGGGGTCAGCAGTAGTTCGTTAACCCCAACCCCGAATGGGGTTGAAGGTGGGACCCGCAACAAAAGAGGAGTCCGTAATCAGGAAGGCTTTTCGAAGGATCCTTCGAAGCCGAATACTGCTTTTAGTCGAACAGGACACATTCAACCCAATTCAGGGTTGTGCGTAAAGAACTACTGCTGCCCCCGGGTTGCACCCGGGGCTACTTTTGTTGAAGCCCTGCGGGCTTCCCCGATCCGAAATTCCTAAGGTTGTAGCTGAAGGTCAGCATGAAGTACTGGCGCAGCACTTCGTTTTGCACGTCTTCGATATAGGCGTCGGTGACGTTGCGGCTGATGCTTTGGTTCTGGCGCAGCAGGTCGAAGACGCTCAGGCGCAATTCTCCCTTCTGGTTCTTAAAGAACTTTTTCCCCGCACTCATATTCCACAGCCAGTACGACTGGTTGAAGCCCAGTGACAGGCCCCGGTAGAGCTGGTTGTTCAGGTCGTTTTGGAAAAACCAGCCATTTTTCGAAAGCAAGTTCAGCTGAACACCGCCCACGTGGCTGAAGTAGTTGTTGTTCTGCGCCGGCTGCACTTCGTTTTTCACCTGGCTGAAGTTGGCCGAGTACGAAACGGTAAAGTCCACGTATTGGCTGATGTTGCTGGCGAGCACCGATCCCAGGGTATAGGTGTAATTCTGCGATTCGTTTTTCAGGTAATTGATGATCCCCGGCTGCTTGCCGTAGGTAAAGCCCCCGTTGAGGTTGAAGTTCGACTTGATGGTTTTCAGCGGCACGGCAAAGGTGAGGAAGGAGCGGAAGCTGCTGTAGCCGTCGACATTCACCGGCTTGGTCAGCTGCTGGCCCCGCAGCAGGGTAATGCCCTTGCCGATGGTGGAGTCGCTATCGGCGATATAGGTAGCGTTGGTGATGTAGTTCCTGGCCGCCTGGTAATAAACGTTGCCCACCAGCAGCAGGCCTTTGGCCGTGTTGGTGAAGGTGTAGCGGGTGCTGAGGGTGTGCATGTACTGCTGTTCCAGCTCGGGGTTGCCCATGCTGATGTAGGGCGGGTGGGAGATGTCGGCCACGTCCTGCAGCTGGGTCACGGAGGGCTGCGAAGTGTTGGCGCGGTAGAAGAAGCGGAACGAGCTGCGGTCCGAGAACTTCAGCCGCAGTTGGGCGTTGGGCAGGAGGTTGTCGAAGGTTTTGCTCACCGTCAGCTGCCGCGGGTATTGCTGGTCGCTGTTCAGCGAGGAATGCTGGTAATTGAGGCCGAAGGATATTTGGTTGTCGCGGTCGCCGCGGCGGAACGACAGGCCGGCGTTCTGGGCCTTGAAAGTATTGTTGAACCGGCTGGACAGGCTGTCGCGGAAGATCGAGTACTTGGCGTCCGCCGGGTTGAATTGGAAGGTTTGCTGGTCGGCCTGGCTGCGGGAGTAGGAGGGGTTATAGCTGAGCTGCAGCTGGCCTTTTTTCCCTACCGGCTCTGTATAGCCGATGTTGGTGGAGAGCTGGTAGCCGCTGTTGGCCTGGTCGGTATACTGTTGCGAGAGCGAGTCGTAGTAGCTGCCGTCCGTGTTGTAGCGCCGGTTGAAGGCGTCAAGGAAGGTTTCGCCCGTGCGCTGGTTGTAGGAGGTGTTGAGGTTGATGGAAAAGCTGCGGCCGCGTTTGGCAAAGGAGTGGCGGTACAGGATCGTGTTGTTCAGGTTGTTGCCTTTGCGGTCGCTATTCGAAGTATTGCGGGTTTCGCTGACCTTTTGGGTGGTATCGAAAAAGGAAAGGGTGGTGTTGTGCCGGTCCGTGCTGTTGTTCTGAAAACTCAGGCTGGGCATGATCAACAGCTGGTTCGACGAGTCGATCTTGTACTCGAAGCGCATATTGAAGCGATGGTTGTTGTTCTTGCTGCCGGAGCGGGTGGCTTCATTCAGGTTGGCGACGTTTTGCAAAAAGTACTGGCGGTTGACGGTTTCGTTGGTGGTATTGTCGTTGTTGTTGAAAAAGTAGGAGCCCGAGACGGTTACTTTTTTACCCCAGAGGTCGGAATAGTTGATGCCGGCCGAGTTGGTGCGGTTGATGCCGTTCTGCTGACCTACCAGGAAGTTGCCGTTGTTGCCAAAGCCGCCGGAATTACCGCCGCCCCCGCGGTTTCCTCCCCGGTTACCCCCTCCGCCCCCGCCGCCGCGGTTACCGCCCCGGTTGCCGCCGCGTTGGGCATTGCTGGTTACGCCCAGCAGGTCCTGGGAGGAGAAGTTCTGCTGGTTGATGTTGTTGGCTAGGCCCACCAGCGAGAGGCGCCGGTTGTCCTTTAATATAGTGGCATTGCCGCCCGCCTGGTAGCGGCCGTCGGTGCCGTAGCCGGCGTATACCCGTCCGAACTGGCCGTTGCGCATATTCGCCTTGGTCACGATGTTGATGCCTTTCTGGGTGTTGCCGTCGTCGAAGCCGGTCAGCTGGGCCTGGTCGCTCAGGCGGTCGAACACCTGGATCTTGTCAATGATTTCGGCCGGCAGGTTGCGCAGGGCGGCGGTCGCATCGTCGCCGAACAGCTCGCGGCCGTCGATGGTCACCTTTTGTACGTTTTCGCCCTGGGCCTTTACCTGGCCGTCTTCTATGGTCACGCCGGGAAGCTTGCGGGCCAGGTCTTCGGCGCTGGCGTCGGGATTCACTTTAAACTGGCTGGCGTTGTACTGGACCGTGTCGCCCTTTTGGGTCGCCGGCGGTACGGTCACCGTTACCGTTACGCCCGTCAGCTCTTTGGAGGTTTTGGGCAGCACCAGGGTGCCCAGGTCCTTGTCCGTGCTGTCGATGCGGACGCCCCGGCTGAGGTTTTCGTAGCCGATGGAGCTGATCCGCAGCAGGAACGAGTCCCGCCGCAGGCCGGTAAACCGGAAAAATCCCGAGGAATCGCTTACGGTATGGAGGCGGAGGGTGGTGTCGGTAGCGCTTTGCAGCAGGGCGGTAGCTCCCTGCACCGGCCGGCTGGCCTCCTGTTGTTGCAGTTTCCCGCTCAGGGTAAAGGTTTGTGCCTTCAGGGTACAGGTGCCTGCCGCCAGGAAGGCCAGGCCAAGGAGAAGAATCTTTTTGCGCATAAAAAGCCGTTTTTCCGGTTCCGAATACCGGAGGCGGGCGAAAAACTGTGCCGGGCAAGCCTACCAGTGTTAATTAAGGTGAATAAATGAGGCGGGCGAATCCGGGTTCCCAGTTTCCCGTCAGGGTTTGTATATTGCACCTTCCAAAAAACAACCGTATGGAGTATAATAGAATCGTAGCCGTAACCGGATTGCCCGGTTTGTATGAAATTGTCAGCAGCAAAAGCGATGGCGCCCTGGTGCGCTCGCTGGAAAACAACACCACTAAATTCATTTCTTCCCGCATCCATAATTTGTCGCACCTGGAAAGCATCGAGGTATATACCGTGAACGAGAACGTGAACCTGGCAGAGGTGTTCGTGGCCATGAAAGGCAGCAGCGAAGCCCTGCCCGATGCCAAGGACAATGCCCAGCTGAAAGGATATTTCGAAAAGGTGTACCCCAACCTGGATTTTGAGCGGGTGTACGCCAGCGATATGAAGAAAATGGTGAAATGGTACGAAGTGCTGCAAAAGCAGGGGATCGACTTTACCCCGCGCCAGCAGGAAGAAGAAGCCGCCGAGGCGACTGAAGCCGCTGAGACAACTGAGTCTGGAAACTAAGAAGAATAGGCAATGGGCAATAAACAATAGGCAATCGACACATGCCTGTTGCTTATTGCCCATTGCTTATTGCCGATTATCTCCCTTGATCTTTCACTTGTTTAATCTCTTAGCTCATGGAATACAGTGCCCAAATTACCAGCATTCCGCGCCATTACCTGCCCGCAGATTTTAAAGTAACCGACTGGCCTGCCCTGGAGCCTTACTTCCAGGAACTGCTGAACCGCCCCGTCGGTTCGGCCAACGAGCTGCAACGCTGGCTGCAGGACGTCAGCGAGCTGGAAGCCGTGATCGGCGAAGACGCCGCCTGGCGCCAGATCCGCATGACCTGCGATACCGAAAACAAAGAACTGGAGGCTGCCTTCAACTATTTTGTGCTGGAGATCCAGCCCAAGATCCAGCCTTATGCCGATAAGCTGAACCGCAAACTCATCGGCAGCGAGTTCTCCCAGGGACTCGACAAGGAAAAATACTTTACCTACCTGCGCAACGTGCGCAAGAGCATCGAGCTGTTCCGCGAGGAAAACGTGCCCCTCCAGGCCGAGATCGCCGTCAAGGCGCAGCAGTTCGGTGTCATCTCCGGTAAAATGACCGTGGAGATCCAGGGAAAGGAATACACCCTGCAGCAGGCTGCCAAGTTTTTGCAGAGCCCTAACCGGGCCCTGCGTGAAGAGGTGTACCACAAGATCCAGCAGCGCCGCCTGCAGGACCGCGACCAGCTGAACGACCTGTTCAGCCAACTGCTGGAAAAGCGCCACCAGGTGGCCCTGAATGCCGGATTTGCCAACTACCGCGACTTCCGGTTTTCCGAGCTGGGCCGCTTTGACTATACCAAGGAGGATTGTTTCCAGTTTCACCATGCCGTGCGCACCCACGTGCTGCCGTTGGTAGATTTCATTTACGACCGCAAGCGCCAGCACCTGGGCCTGGATTCGCTGCGTCCCTGGGACGTGGACGCCGAGCCCGAAGGCATCGAGCCGCTGCAGCCGTTCCAGACCGGCGAAGAGCTGGCGCAGAAGGCTATTGAATGTTTTCAGCAAATGAACCCCTTCTTTGCCGAATGCCTGGTGAAGATGCGCGAAATGGGCCGGCTCGACCTGGACAGCCGCAAGGGCAAGGCCCCCGGCGGCTACAACTGCCCCCTGCCCGAAACCGGGGCGCCCTTCATCTTTATGAACGCTGCCGGCCAGATGCACGACGTCACCACCATGGTGCACGAAGGCGGCCATGCGGTGCATTCCTTCCTGGCGCACAACCTCGAGCTGACGGCTTTTAAGGAATACCCCATGGAGATCGCCGAAGTGGCCAGCATGGCCATGGAGCTGTTCAGCATGGACTACTGGAACGTGTTCTTCGACAACGAAGAGGACCTGCGGCGGGCCCGCGAGCACCAGCTCGAGCGGGTGCTGACCATCTTCCCCTGGATCGCCACCATCGACAAGTTCCAGCACTGGATCTACGAACACCCGCAGCATACCCTGGAGCAACGGGCGGAACACTGGCGGCTGATCTCCAACGAGTTCACCTCCATTGCCATCGACGTCACCGGGCTGGAAGAATACCGCCGCTTCGGCTGGCAGCGACAACTGCACCTGTACGAAGTGCCGTTCTATTATATCGAGTACGGCATTGCCCAGCTGGGTGCCATCGGGCTGTGGAAGCAGTTCAAGGAAAACAGGGAGCAGGCCGTGAACAACTATATCCAGGCCCTGCAAATGGGCGGCACCCGCACCCTGCCGGAGCTGTTCCAGGCTGCCGGCCTGAAGTTCGATTTCTCCCCGGAATACATCAGCGAGCTGATGCTGTTCGTAAAGGACGAAGTGGAGGCCATCTCCCATCCCCGTGCCGGCAAAAAGGCATAGCCATAACTACCGGTTCTAACAACTATAAAATAAAAAACCGGCCTGCGTGCAGCAGGCCGGTTTTTTTGTGGCAGGAGGAGGGGACGGTTTTGCCCAGCCTGCCTCAGATGCTGCAGGGGACTTTTGGAGGAAACTGCCTTTTTATCCGGTCTGTCTCCGCTGAGCCTGCTTTTAGGACAGCTTAATGGTTGAACAATGAATTTTTGAAGTCAAAAAGGCAGTTGGAAATAATGAAATAAAAAGGCTGAAACCCGCTCTGGTAAAGGGTTTGGGTAATGGAGGGCTCTATTTTGGCATAATGAGCTGGCACATTAATTGAAAATAAGAGGAGAGGGACTCCTCTTATTTTTGTATCAGCAAAGGAAATGAAGAAGGAAAGGCAATCGTTAGTGGCAGGCAATCGTTAGTAGCAAAGAATGAAAGCAATCGTTAGTGACAAGAACAATCGTTAGTAGCAAAGAGATTTCATACGCAAGACAATCGTTAGTGACAAGAGTAATCGTTAGTAGCAAAGAACTTCGAACTTCATACGGAAGCAATCGTTAGTGACAGAACAACGTTAGTAGCAAGAAAAACTCATAAGCACGCCAATCGTTGGTGGCATTGAATATCGTTAGTAGCAAAGAGCATAGCAAAGCAAATCGTTAGTGACAAGCAAGCATCGTTAGTAGCAAAGCATCGTTAATCGCAAAAAACGTTTCAGGCTGGTCTCGTTTCCGGCGGGATCAGCCGCCCCTGGTATCAGCAGGGGTGTTTCTATTGCAAAGAAGCAAAGAAAAATCCTTATAAAAAAGAAAACGTTTAACTTTTTTTAACAGTCCTCCATCCCCCCTCCCTTAAACGTTACTAAATTTTCCCGGTCGCTTTTCATTTTCCCTGTAATTATATGCGCCGGCCGTTGATCTTATTATAAATGTAATTTAGGGAATCCCTGAAAATAGCTTTTCCAGAGGCTTACTGATCAGATCGGTAGGCCTCTTTTTATTATTGAAGGGTATGT
>NZ_JBBBEI010000042.1:0-31636 GCF_037132455.1 Huijunlia imazamoxiresistens
AGAGCAGAACTGAAAGCCAGGGGCATTCATGCCGGCGACTTCAAAGTGCGGAAGGTATTGAAAAAGCACGCTTTGAAAGCTATTCAGCCCCGCAGTTTCGTTCTTAAAACCACTGACAGCCGCCATAGCTATGCTATCAGCCCTATTCTGCTGGAGAACAGGCCTTTGCCTATAAAACCCAATGAAGTATGGGTAGGCAACATCACCTATATTCCCATGGCCAGCGGCGGGTTTATGTACCTGGCAGTTTGGATGGACCTGTATTCCCGGCGCATTGTGGGTTGGGCGTTGGAGAACCACATGCAGGAGGCGCTAATTATCAAGGCTATGAAAAGAGCATTGGGCAGCAGAACTGTACCCAAAGGTCTGATCATCCACTCGGACAGAGGCGGCCAGTATGCCGGCAAGGCGTTCCGCAAACTACTCCGGGACCATGGCATGATCCAGAGCATGAGCCGGGCCGACAATCCTTATGACAATGCCTTTATGGAGTCGCACTTCAATCGCTTCAAGGCGGAACTTCTCCAGGATGGGGCTTTTCAAAACAGGGAGGACGCTCAAACGGAAATCTTTGAATACGTCGAGATGTATTATAACACAAAAAGGAGGCATTCGGCCCTCAGCTATGAATGTCCGATGGTCTTTGAAAACAACTATTATTTTTACAAAAACTAAGCAACTTTACTGTCCGGAAAAATCAACACACCTCATGGTGCCATCCTAATTCTAATCTTTCTCGTTCAACTTCTAATCAGACTATACCGATATGATACAAGGTTGGCAAACTATTATGAAGCACGAGCAAACGCCCTGGAAATACAACTTAACAACCCCAACCTCTCCTTCGAAACAATGGTGAACCTGCTTTCACCAGATGCTTATGACATTGGTTCACCCAAAGCACCATCTGAATCAATTCTTAGTATATTGCAAACTATCAATTCTGCAACCAAGAAATAATCCTTCCAAATGAACCTATTATTCGTTTTAATCCAAGCACCTGTCAGAGACATCTACGATGTAATAAATGCTTGTTCTGGGGCCGCAGCCGTTGCAACTCTCTTTATATTGTTATATAAAGAATACACCACCAGAGAACAGGTAAACGACCTATCAGTTATTGTAACTGAACTAAGCAGACAAAATGAATTACTAATAAAACAGCTCAGAGCAAGCTCAAATGCAACTTGGAGAATCAAGGAAATCAGAAACCATCCTAATCACGGGGTAACATTTATCACAATCGAGAACACTGGAAAACAAGTAACCATTACCTCCGTCAATACTGAATCGTTAAACCTTACAATATTTGTCACCGACTCAGACATTTCCTATAAAAGCACACCAAGAAAAATCCTTCAGCTACAACACATCTGTTCAAACGAAAGCACTATATTCTATGCATGCCGAATAAAAGAAGAAGTAAACGAAAGAATAAAGACACAAGCAGAAACTGAAGCTAATGAAGAGTATGAAAAAATAAAGGGCTATGTTTGGGAGAACCAGGAACCACCCACCGAGTGGGATATTTACGAGCCCCTGTTTGAAAAATACTTATCAGAGTCGTTCGACAAATCTGACTACAAAATCATGCTTGAATATTTTGACGCAAACGACTTTCAATACCAACTAATTATATCAGGAAAAGGCGGAAACACGCCCGCATTAACCGTAGCATATTGATTATTAAAGACCTTCCAAATTTGGAAGGTCTTTATATTTTAAGCATAGTTCACCGAATAATTCAGAGGATGGTACTGCTTCTCTCCATCCACAGAAATTCCGTATCTAGGGATGTTTACGATAATTCCATTCATCTGGGAATCAATGAAGTCCAGATTCAACTTCCTGTTTGAATAAGCCGACACACCGAAGGGGTAGTGTAAAATACTTTGTGTAACCAGTTGGAAGAGACATCATCGGAGAAGGAGTGTAGGCTTCCCAGTGTTTAGGGCTGTTATCAGATAAGGGTGAGAAAAATTAAATTGGGATGGCCTCATTGTTGAGTTGTCGTCTTCAAAAATTTATCTTTATGCTAGATTCACGACTTTCCCAAGCTTGAGACCTCCTTGGGACTTGATTAAAGATCCAATTTTTAGGGAATCCCTGGTAATTGATCTCCCTAAAAAACCGGACTGCTGAAAACTGAAGATACCGGGAAATTTTCACAACTTAAAACCACGGAGAATTGCCATTAAAATGACATTATGTACCAAGGCACAGATTGCTAGTGCCCGTTAGCTTACAAAATTAGGACACCATAAAGGTATAAGGACACCCTTTACTTCATTGGACACCTTAAATCACATAAAATACTCCCAGAAGAAAAGGAAAAAAAGACGCGAAGGTAGCAGGCCGGGCCAGCAAGAGACAAAAAGCTTTCGGCATAAAGCTGAGGTACCTGTTTAGAGCCATGTACCCTGCACCAGCAGCATCAAGGGTTTGCTTCAGCATCCATCCACGGATTTATCCCTTTTCCTTTTTGCACTATGGGCCCAGACCGCTAATCCCGGAGGCTTTCTTTTTTCCCTTTTTCTTCTGAAAATATATGTAGTGGGTTTGGAATGGCAAATAAATGAGATAAATGCTAAGGGGGTAAATTTTCTTCTGCGTGCTCGCCGAGGCCAGGAAAAATCATTGGCAAGAACAGCTTATTTGCCGGTATTCCGTTGGCGTCAAGCCACTTTTAGCTTTAAAGAAGCGGACGAAATCGCTGTGATATTCCTGCCCACTTTTTGGGCAATCTCTCCTATGGGAAGGGTCGTTTGCGCCAATAGCGCCTTTGATTCCAAAAGAATCATTTCATCCAGCAGGGCGCAGGCCGACTTACCGGTAATGGCTTTTACAAACTTGTTCAGATGGTCCACGGTAACGGCCAGCAGATCGGCATATTGGGAGATCTTCTGCTTTTCATACACGAACTGCATCAACGCCTGCTTATATTGTTGCGTTAACCGAAAAGCGGTGTTTCCTGTCTGCCGGACGGAAGGATCCTGAAAACGCTGGACCTCCTTCAACAAGGCCAGGAGATATCTGCCGATAACATCAAACCTATCTGTTCGAAGGTCGTACTCGCCGTGCATCCGGGTTAACAGGCTTTTAATCGGACTTACAGCATGCTGCCCGACCTCAATAACCGGATGCCCTATAAACTGAAGAAAGCGAAACTCTTTCGCCAAGTCCTCTGGTTTATACCCAAAAAGGATATCCGGGTCAAAATGACAATAAAAGCCTGTGGCGTCCGAGCTCAGGTCCTCAAGTGTGGAGATCTGGTAAGGGGGTACAAAAAAGAAGGTGTTCGTTCCTGCAACATAGCTGTCCAACCCCTTGTCCCTGATACAATCCCCCGAGTCAGAAAAATAAACTCATATATGGTTTTGCGGTGAGGAGGAAGCGGGAACTTGCGATTTCCAATTCCCTCTTCGATCCGGCAAATGTGAAACACCGGGGAAACCCCGGTTAGCAAAGGCTTCCATTGCATAGCTTCAAAAGAATGTGGTTGCGGCTCCGATGGTTGAAGAAGGGGTAGTTGAACGCTTACCAATGGCAGTGTTTTAAGTGCAACCTATTTGATCCTCTACAGAAAATAACGCTGGTTAAAAATAAAAACAAGGATAATGTGTCAGCAAATAATCAATCTCCCTGAAGCTTTCCAGACGCCTCATTTTTGGGATAGCAGGATTCAGCATTTTTATTGGGCAATGAATAAAAGGCCCCCTGTAGAAACAGCGGGCCATCACTTGCTTGTCTAGAAAGTTTTTAAAACCGCCTGGCGGAACCAGAGCAGAAAAGACGCAACACTCTTAATACTTCTTTTTTGAATACAACTCGTTCATAGCGGCCTGGGGCGCTACCGCCTTATGAAGTTTCTCCACCACGATATCCTTTCCAAGGCGGAAAGATGCCCTTTGCCTAATTTGAAGCGAGGATGCACCGGCTTTCACCGTATAATCACCTGCCTCGGTTATCCAGCAAGAAGTCCTTGTGTCAAAAGAAGCCAGGTCGGCCGCGGAAAGGGTAAAGGAAAGTGTTTGCGATCCGCCCGGCTGCAACAGCGCTGTCTTGGCAAAGGACCGCAGTTCTTCCGCCGGCTTGTCCAGCTTGCCGGAAGGAGCGCTGACGTAGAGCTGCACGACCTCTTTGCCCGCCACCTTCCCGGTATTCGTCACGGTAAGGGTGGCTGTAAACTTCCCTTTGGCATCCGGAGTACTGAGCGTCAGGTTGCCGTAGACAAAATCGGTATAAGAAAGACCGTAACCAAACTCATAGGTCGGTTTTACCCCGAAGGTGTTGTAGTACCGGTAGCCCACGTAAATACCCTCCTCGTAGGTCACTTCGCCGGGCACTTGTTTCAGCCCCAGGGCGCCCATGGTAGCTTTTTCCGGGAACTCTTTGCCGGGAAAGCTTTTGGCAGAAGGCACTTCCCCGTAAGCCGCCGGGAAGGTGGTAGCCAGTTTACCCGACGGGTTCTCCTTACCGCTCAACACATCCGCCATGGCATTGCCTCCTTCCAGTCCCGGCTGCCAGGCCAGCAGGATGGCGTCCACCTCTTCCCTCCAGGGCATTACTTCAATCACCCCGCCAATATTGAGCACCACCACTACCTTCTTGTTTTGTTCATGGAACGCTCCGGCAACCGTTTGAATCAGAGCCTTTTCCGTTTCGGTGAGCAGGTAATCGCCTTCCATCTGTCGGTCCCGTTGCTCCCCGGCATTCCGGCCGATGGCAATAATCGCCAGGTCAGCAGCCACCGCTTTCTGCCCCACCAGTTCTTTGTCCACCGCCCTTTCCGCTATGGGTGGAGTGGGGTTGACGAACTCTTCAAAGAAGCTTTTCTTCGGGCGCTGGGCCGCCTGCTGTTGCAGGTAAGCGGTATAAGCGTTTTGCACCTCGCCATCCACCTGGTAACCCGCACTCGTCAATCCCTGCACCAGGGACACTTTATAGGCTTTATTCACATCACCGCTGCCCGTGCCGCCGGCAATCAGCTCATACCCATTGATGCCGAAAACGGCTATGTTCCTGCTATCGGGGCCGAGGGGCAGGGTACCCCCTTTATTTTTCAGCAACACCATGCCTTCCGCAGCCGCCTGCCGGGCCAGCTGTGCATGCGCCCCCAGGTCCGGCGCCTCGGAATACCGGTATTTTTTGAAGGAAGGTGTTTGCAGCAGGATGCGAAGGATACCTGCCACATTCTCATCCAGCACCTTTTCGGACAGCCGGCCGCTTTTTACCGCTTCGGTGATCCGTTTCACCTGGTCGGGCGTACCGGGCATGAGCAGGTTGTTGCCGGCCTTCATTTGGGCCACCGCATCCGTACCGCCAAACCAGTCCGTCATCACATACCCCTTGAAGCCCCACTCCTTCCGCAAAATGGAGGAGAGCAGGTCTTCCCGTTCCGACGTATAGGTGCCGTTGAGCAGGTTGTAGGAGCTCATGACCGTCCAGGGCTGCGCCCTTTTTACCGCCAGCTCAAAGCCTTTAAGGTAAATCTCCCTTAAGGCCCGCTCACTCACGATGGTGTTCACGGTAAAGCGGTTGGTTTCCTGGTTGTTGGCGGCAAAGTGCTTGATGGAAGTGCCCACACCGTTGGATTCAATGCCGTTGACCATAGCGGCGGCCATTTGCCCGGTCACCGCAGGGTCTTCGGAATAGTATTCAAAGTTTCTGCCGCCCAAAGGGTTGCGGTGAATGTTCATGCCGGGGGCCAGGATCACGTCGACCCCGTATTCCTTTGCCTCCCGGCCGAAGGCGGTGCCCACCTTTTTTACCAGGGCGGTATCCCAGCTGGAAGCCAGCAGGGTAGCTACTGGCCAGGCGGTGGCATAATACGTTTTCCCCGGATGCTCTTTGCGAACCGAATCGATCCGCACCCCTGCCGGTCCGTCGGCCAGCACCATGGACGGAATGCCCAGGCGGGGAATTTCGTAGGTGGTACCGGCGGCACCGGGCACTTTATCCTTTGTGGAACCAATCACCGGCCCGCCTGTTTCCATGCCGGGCAGGTTCATCCCCTTACCCACCAGGAGCTTTACCTTTTCCTCCAGGGTCATGGCCAGGATGACTTCGGGAATGGAATTTTTACCCAGTTGGGGAAGGCCACCCGTTTGCGACCGGGCACTGCTGCACATAATTGTAAACAAACCTACCAAAGTAGATATACGGATAGATGGCATTGTAAAAGCTTAGTTGTTGAATGAATAATTGGAGGGAAATGGTGTGCAGCACTAACGGATCCTTTTCACCTGGATACCGTTCAATATGGACTCACCCTGGAGGGCCTTAAAGTCCACGGTAATGCCGCCATTGTTCGTAACGGGAACAACATGCCTGCTGGCAACCGCACGCTCGGGCTGCAGGTATTCGCCGTTGTTGATCCCGGACAGCACTTCGGTTCCATTAATGGAAACATTGAAGCTGCGTTGCTGGAATTCATCGGTCGGTCCGCCAAAGCCAAGGTTGAAGACCAGGTCCCCTTCCTTTTTGGGCGAAATCAGTTCTGCAAAATGCAGCGTAATTTCATAATCGCCATCCGGCGCATCCAGCTTAAACTGCTGTATTCCTGTTCGCTGTGTCTGGTAAACGGGATCCAAGTCCGTTCCCAGGACATTTTTGCTGGTACCATAGCTTACCCGTGTGCTGTTCTTCATGGTAAACACGTTCCCGCCCACATAGCCCCAGCTTCCCGGCCGGTATTCCTGCTCCGGGATCCAGGTCTGGCCCGTCTTTTCATCGAAAAAGAAACGCTTGTCGCCCAGGCTGATGTTCATTTCGCTGAAAGGCAGGTTGCTGTTCCTCAGGTTTTGGGAGAGCAGGTGGAACTGGATGTCTGCCTGGTCGGTTACCTCCCCGCCATTTTCCGAAGCCGTTGCCACAATGCGATTCAGCCCCGTCACAAAAGGAACCGTAAACCGGGCTACGCCCTGCTCCGTTTCAGCGGTGCCTGCTTCTTTGCCGTTCACTTTCAGGCTGACCTTTTTCTGATTGCTGAAAACAACCAAAGGCTGATTGCAGACGAGCGCGGATTCGGACGCGGCAAAGCCGGTCCGGACGTTCCATTCTTTCGAACCGATTTGCAGGTAGGGCCTTTGCAGCAGGTTCGCCTGGTAAAAGCGGTACCCGTCTTTCGGTTTGCGGTCCTGGGTTAAAACACCTTTTGCATTGATATGAGGCGTGGTTTCCGCCCGGCGCTCGGAACCGAATTCCGCCAAGTTCCAGATCATGGCGGCGGCCACAAAAGGCCGGTCCATCATCTCCTTCAGGTATGCCTGGTGGAAGTTGTTGGTGTATTCGATGGTTTTATCAAACCGTACGGGGCTGAAACTATGCAGCCGGCTATCGGCGTCCGTTCCGTATTCGGTAATCAGTAACGGCTTGTCCGGAAGCTCTTTGTGGTGTTTATCCAGGAAAGCGCCGAAGTCCTTCAGCTCGCCTTCGTACCATCCCAGGTATAAATTCCAGCCTACCAGTTTCGGGATTTTGGTCAGTCCCACTTTATTATAGATATCCCAGGCGCCATGGTTCGGAATGATGGTGTAGCGGGCAGGATCTTCCTTGCGGGAAATGTCTTCCAGCTCCCGGGCCAACTGCACGAGGCCTTTTAAATAAAGCTCCCGCCGGGTGGAATCTTCGCGGTGCGGAATAAACAGCAGCATTTCATTCATGTAACTCCACATGATCAGGCTGGGATGGTTGAAATTCTGGCGGATCATTTCCAGGTGTTGCTCCTTGGTATTTTTCGCATACGTTTCCGTTTCGGTAAAGCCGCTGACGATGGGGGTTTCCAGGGAAGTTAATATGCCCAGGCGGTCACAGGCCTGGATAATCGCCGGGTCCTGGGGATAATGGGCAATGCGCAGGAAGTTGCCGCCCATTTGCTTGAGCAGTTCCACATCCCGCACCTGGATGGGATCGGCCAGGGCATTTCCCAGGTCTTTGTAATCCTGGTGCCGGCTGGTACCGATTAATTTTACATGTTTGCCATTGAGGAAAAACCCTTTGTCGGCATCAAAGGAAAACCAGCGAAGTCCTAAAGGATTGGACACTACGTCCAGCTTTTGCCCCGTGGCGGCATCGGTTATGGTGGAAACGACACGGTACAAATAGGGATCCTCGATGGACCATAAATGCGGGTTTGGGATATTATTGATCTCCTGCAAGAAATTGATCTTCTGCCCGGGTGCCGCTTTGAACGATGTTTTTTGCTCCCGGAACAACCTGCCCTCCGCATCCATGATCTGGCTGCCGACCACCAGGGTCCTTTTGCCGGGGCTTCCGTTCACAAAAGCGCCTTTTATGTTTACGGTGGCGCTCTTTTCCGAAACCGCCGGCGTGGAAATGAACACGCCATTGGAGGCATGGTTATCGGCATCGAAATGCACCTTGTCCACAACGTTCAGGGAAACGTCCCTGTAGATGCCGCCGTAAAAAGTGAAATCTGCCAGAAGCGGAGGTACATTCTCGTTATGGCTGTTATTCACCCGGATCAACAGCTCATTGGCCAGGTTTCCCCCGTCGGCATAGTACAGGTAGCTGCTGATCGGAAAGCTGAAAGCCGTATACCCCCCGATATGCCGGCCTGCCGGTTTGCCGTTTACAAATACGTCTGCCACCTGTGCGGCCCCTTCGAAGTAGAGATAAACTTCCTTTTCTTTCCAGCCTGCCGGAACATAAATGGTTTTTTTATACCATCCGTCCCCCCTGTAATAACCGGGTTCGTCGTCCATCACATCCGCGGCATTCCAGGTGTGGGGCAGGGAAACCGGTATCCAGGGATTAGCGGCAGATTTTTTTGTGGTGTCCCCCTTTAAAAAGTACCAGTTGCTGTTGATCGTGGAGGATACCCGCTGCTGGGCCACCAGGCAGGATAAGAGAACAGCCTGAAACAGGACGAAAAGAAAAAATGCTTTATGATTCATTGATACATCGAGTTAAATAAGTAAGGATGAAAAGATGTCGTCTCGCCCGGGGCGAGACGACATCGGGAATTTCTGTTAGTTATATCCCGGGTTCTGGTCCAGTACGGCGTCTTTGTTCAATTGGATCTCCGTTAAAGGGACCGGCAGCAACAGGTGCTTCGACTCCAGCCCGGTGATCTTCATGCCGCGCCCCACGACCCGGTTGAGTAAGGTCCCGGTCCGTATCAGGGTCATGCGGCGGTTTTCCTCGGCCAGCAGTTCCCTTGCCCGTTCATCCAGAATAAAATCCATCGTTACCTGCGTCGCCGATATGGGAGCGGCATTCGCCCGGGCCCTTAATACATTCAGGGTGGCGGCTGCTTCGGGTAATTTTCCCTGTTTGAACTGGGCTTCCGCTTTCAGCAGGTAGGTCTCGCCCAACCGCATCACGATCACGTCTTTAAAGCCCCCACCGCCCAGTGGAGCAGTCGGGTCATAGGAATTCCACTTTGTGGTGTACGGTAGTATGGCCGTGTTGGTATCGATGCCCGGGCCGGGGACTACTTCCTTGCCATAATTGGCGCCGGAAGGGTCATTGTAATAAAATTTCCGGCGGATATTGTACTGGGAGTTCCGCATATCCGTGGGTTCGTACAAGTTGTTCAGCACGAAAGGTGTCAGGGCCATCCGGGCAATGCCCCTGCCGCCCAAGGTGTCGGCGATGACCATGCCGCGCTGGTTGTAATAGCGGGGCACCCATACCCTGCGGTGTTGGGGCGCGCCAAAAATATAACCCGGAAAAAGGGCGGAGGAAGTCGGTCCTGTTCCGCCGTTGACCACACTGGAACTTTCCATCTCATGCACCCAGATCGCTTCCCTGTTTCCCTGGCTCCTTCTCTGGTTGCCGTAATGAAACATATCGGAAAAAGGATCGCCGGGCTGACTGGCCTTAATGCCATAGCGGCCCGTGGTCAGGCTAAAATCGCCGCTGCCGATCACCGCATCGGCCTCCTGCTCTGCCTTGGCCGGCTCCCCGGTACGCAGGTACACTTCGGCCAGCAGTTGCGAAGGCATGGCCTTATTGGGACGGGCATACATCCTGCCGGCCGGATTGGACTTTACCTGGCCGATGGCAGGCAGGTTGGCCTTGGCAAAGGCCAGGTCCGACAGGATCAGGCTGTTTACTTCGGCCAGCGGGGCGCGCACCCCATCAGTTTTCGGACCGCTTACCGGCTGCGTCAGCAGGGGTACCCCGCCGAACAGGGTGGCCAGCGTATTGTACGCATATGCCCGGAAAAAGCTTGCTTCCGCCTTGATGCTGGCCTTATTGGCCCCACCCATACGGGCATTGTCCACCTGCGCCAGCACAATGTTGCAATTGTTGATCACGTTATACGCCCACTTCCAGGTAAACAGGGCAACCGGGTCCGCAGGGGTCAGCTTTTCGTAATTGATATAAGGGACCATATAAGGATCAATGTCGGCCACCGATTTGTTATAGGCCACATCGGTGCCCACCTGCCAAGCCGCCAGGAATCCCTGTGAAGTGACATTATCCTGCTGTAAGGTATGCCAGAGCCCGTACTGGATCTGGATGCCGGCGAGGGCGGATTCAAAGGAAAGCGAGTCTTTTAAGGCCTCGGGGGTATAGCTGGATTCTACCTGTTCGTTGAGGAAATCTTTTTTGCAGGAGGTGATGGTTACCAGGGCAGCAAGCAGCACTGCTCCTAATTTCATATGCTTTTTCATAATCGTTTAACTGTTTTTTTTAGCGAAGAGTAATGTTGGCGCCGGCGATGAAGGAACGCACCAGGGGAAAGCTGTTCGGGTTTTCTCCCACGGTGGAATAGATCCCCCGGGCAAAGTCCGCCTCGGGGTCCAGCCCCACCCATTTGGTAAAGGTGACCAGGTTCCGGCCGCTGGCATAAAGGGTCAGGCCGCCCAGTTTTATTTTCTCCAAAAACTTCTGGGGTGCGGTAAAGCTCAGGGTAACGTCCTTGATCCGGGTGTAGGAGGCATCCTGGGGATAAGCGTACAGCCGGGGATTGGTATAGGTGAGCGAAGGCCTTGTATTGCTCCCGTTCTGGGCGGTCCAGTAGCCGATCTCCGCCGGGAGGTTCTGCCGGCCTGCCAGGTCTCGGAAGTCGATCATCTGGTTGTTTTTGGTAACGCCCTGGGCTGTTTGAATGAAGATATTGAGGTGCAGGTTGCGGTAATGAAACGTATTGGTCAATCCGCCGTACCATTTGGGAGTGGGCTGCCCAAGGATCACGCGGTCGGCAGGGGTGATGGTTTTATTGCCGTCCACGTCCTCGAACTTCAGGTCGCCCGGCTTTGCCCCCGGGTCCTGGACACCCGGGTCTTCACCCGCCTGCCATACACCCGCCAGCTTGTAATCATAGATCACGTTGATGGGGTGGCCGATAAACCAGCGGTTGCCGATATCATCCTTGCCGTCGCCATACAGGTCCAGGATGGTGTTCCTGTTGCTGGAGTAGTTGATGGCCGTTTCCCAGCGGAAGGCTTGGCCGGTAACGTTCTGGCTACGCAGCGAAACTTCCACTCCTTTGTTAGACACTTTACCAAGGTTGGCCAACACCTGGTTGTAACCGGTATAGGACGGCATGGCCCGGTACAGCAGCAGGTCTTTGGTGCGGGTGCTGTAGGCGTCGATGGTACCGGTGATGCGGTTGTTCAGCAGGCCGAAGTCCATGCCCACGTTGCCGGAAAAGGTGCTTTCCCAGTTCAGGGCGGGATTGCCCAGTACGCTGGCAGCCAGGCCGATGGTGCTGATGCCGTTGTAGGGAAGGCGGGCATTGGACAAGGTGCTGGCGGTGGCGTTGGGCGCAATGGCTTGGTTGCCCACCAGCCCGTATGAGGCCCGCAGTTTGAGGTTGCTGACCTGCTCCATCCGTTTCATAAACCCTTCATTGCTTACATTCCATCCCAGGGCCACGGAAGGGAAAATCCCGTACTTGGAGGTAGCGGCTCCGAAGGCCGAGTAGCCGTCGCGGCGGGCGGTGGCGGTAAACAGGTAGCGGCTGTTGTAGGAGTAGTTCAGCCGCAGCATCTGCGAGAGCAGGTTGGTCTGGTAAGAATTGGACGTAGCCGAGTAGGTGGCGGCGGAGGAAAGGTTCTTGAACGTGATCGCATCATTAATAAACCCGGAGGCGGTGGTAGCCGATGTGAAGAAGTTCGTTTGCTGGGCACTGTACAGGCCGGTCAAGTCCAGGCGGTGGTCCTTCCAGCTTTTCTCGTACGTGAGGATATTTTCGATCAGCCAGTTCTTTGTTTCGCTATTGGTTACCTGGGCAGTACCCAGGGGGTTATTGGCCAGCCGGCCCACATAGCTTTGGAACGTACCGGGCACATAGCTGAAGGCTGTATTGATCCGGTACTTCAGCCCTTTTGCAAAGCCCGGCTTCAGCTCCGCGAACATATTGGTATTGATGTTCCGGCTTCTTTCGTTCCGGGCGGAGGAAAGCCCCAGCAACGGAGAAATGAAGGTTTCGGAAAACATCGGGAAAATAGCGTAGGAACCATCAGCATTGTTCAAGGTTCCATAAGGGCTCATGGTCGAAGCCAAGGTTAAATTGGCCCTGCCGCCATCGGAATTGTTGTTGGTAAAAAACAGGTTCAGCCCGGCTGTCAGGTAATCGGTTATGGTAGCGTCCAGGTTGGAACGAATGCTGGCCCGGTTGTACTGGTAGCCTTTGATCACGCCCTGCTGCTTCAGGTAATCGCCCGATACGTAGTACTTCACATCTTTGCTGCCCCCGTTAATGCTCAGGGTATGGTTGTGAATATATCCCTGCTGGCGCACTTGCCGGATCCAGTCGGTGGTAATGCCGGCCGCATAGTTGTCCCGTTCAAAGGCGTTGGGCAATACGTTGGCGGAATTGACTCCGGCCTGGGCCTTGTAGTCTGCATATTTCTGCACATACTGTTCCGGGCTCATAGGCTTTACCAGGTGCGAGAATTCTTCCAGGCCCCCATAGCCGTTGTAGGTAATGGCGGCTTTGCCGGTGCGCCCGCGCTTGGTGGTGATCAGGATCACGCCGTTGGCGCCCCTGGTGCCGTAAATGGCGGTGGAGGAAGCATCCTTCAAAATGTCGATGGAGGCAATGTCATTGGGGTTGATGTCGTTGATGGAACCGTTAAAGGGAACGCCGTCCACCACCACGAAGGGCCCGGTGGAAGCGCTGATGGAGCTTTCGCCCCGCACCACGGCATTGGGAGCGGCCCCCGGAACCGAAGAACCCTGGGTAATGTTGACGCCGGCAACAGACCCCTGCACCGCCTGCAGCGCATTGGTAACCGGAAGCTGCGACAGGCGTTCTTTGGAAACGGAAGCCACTGAGCCGGTAACATCCGAGCGCTTGCGGGTACCATAACCCACAACCACTACCTGGTCCAAAGAAGCGGCAGAGGGTTTCATCTCCACCAATAAAGAGAAGGTGGAGCCTTCCTTTACGGTATGACCCGATAAGGTCTGTGGCTGGTAGCCTACCATGGAAAAGGAAAAGCTGTACGGCCCTCCCGGTGATACGCGGGAGCTGAAAATTCCCGCCGTATCGGTTTTCGTGCCGGTGGTAAAATTGGTTTTGTTGTTGCGGATGATGACCGATACTCCCACAAGCGGTTCGTTAGCGGCACCATGCACGATCCCTTTGACCAGGGTGGGCGTTTCCTGCGCCCTGGCTGTAAAAGGCGAAAAGGGTAGGGAAAGAAAAGAGTAAAGGAGGAGGCGTTGGCCCCAGTTAAGTGCTTTAAAATTCATATAGCGCATCGTTTTTTTGACAATAGAAGGTCATGCTGTCAGCAATGCTGATCAGTCATCCCGCTAGCGGGAGGCATCAATTCTTATTTTCCGGCTTATTTACTTACGGTATATGCATTGCTGTTCCTGGTTACCGTAAGGTTGTGCAGAAGGCTTATTTGTTTCAGAATATATTCTAATGAATCCGATCTGTTGAATTTACCGGTGACATAGATATGTTGAACGTCACTGTCATTGTAATTGATCCGAACATTATACAGTTTCTCCAATTCCCCGAATACCGATCCCAGTGCCTGGTTGTTGAACATGAACCAGTACCCTTCGGCATCCTCCGGCAGCGAAGGATTGTCGCGCGACAGCTCACCGTTCATGATTTGCTCGGGGGCATCGGCCTTCTGCAGCTTAAAGTCTTGTGCTTTGGCTGCCGAGGCACCGCCGTAAACCAGTTCCTGGCCGGGCGCCAGGTACACTTCTTTCTTCAGCTTCCTGTCTCCCTTATTGACCGCCCTGACGACCACTTTACCTTCATATAACCGGACAATAATGCGGTTCTCCTGCTTAAAGGCGGTAACGGTGAATTCGGTGCCCAGGGCCGTGGTGGTGATTTGCTTGCTCAGAACGGTAAAGGGCCGTGCCTTGTCCTTTGCTACTTTAAAATAAGCCTTTCCGGACAGGGTGATATCCCGTTTTTCGTAAAAAGGGTCCTGGTAACTGATCTCGCTCGCATTGGCCAGCACCACCAACGACCCATCCGGCAGTTGAATCCTTTTTTCTTTGCCGGAAGAATTGCGCTCGTGCCGGATAACCGCTACCGTGCGGTCAACCGTATTGCCCGGGCGGAGAACAACAGGTGCTTCCGGCTCCTTTTGGAAAAAGAATAACCAGCCCAGCGCAATCACCAAAAGCACGGAGGCGGCAGCGGCAACAGTTGCCCATCTGCTGCGGTTCCAGCGCCGGATGATTTTCGGTTCGTCCTGCTCTTCCCACCCATCCAGGCTTTCTTCCAGTCGCCGTTTTACGTGCAGGGCCGCGGACTCTGGGTATTCCCTTTTTTGAATGAGCTCCTGGTATGTTAACAGCAAGTGCTGATAGGCATTTTCGTCCAAAAGGTCCAGGCTCCGGTAAAAGGCGGCTTTTTCTCCTTCCGTGGCGGTTCCGTTGGACATTTTTTTCAAAAACAAAATGATTTCTTCCTGATTCATACCTTGCTGTTATTAAGAAGACCAATGAGAAGGGAAAGTGGATACCCCGAAACGAACTTTTTTTTATTTTTTTATTTACCGGCCTTTTTTTCCCGCTTTCGGGCATGGGCTTCTATAGGAAGACCAATGAAGAAGGAAAGTGGATACTCCAAATCGAAAAAAACCGGAAATTTTTATGATTTATCCCTGAAGGAGCAGCAATAACAGCAGGGCAGGCCAATCGCCGTGCTGACGCATATACTCTTTGATAAAACCGAATGCATCGTACAAATGCTTCTTTACCCCAGGTACAGACAATTGTACCTCCGTAGCAATTTCTTCCAGTTTTAGCCCCTGCTGGGTTCGGAGCAGGAATATCCGCTTCTTTTTTTCCGGCAACTGTTCAATGGCCTCAAGAGCCGTTTTGTAATATTCACCAAAGATGATGTCGTCCTGAAGCGTGTTCTCCTCTTCACTTTTGACTACGGTGAGCTGCGTGACGATCTGCTGCAGGTGCTGCTGGCGCCGGTGCCGGTTGGCCAGCAGGTTCCGGGCGATGCTGAACAGGTAGGCCTCCAGCGACCGGACCCCTACCAGGGCCTCTTTCCGCATCCAGACTTTTAAAAACACGTCATGAACAATTTCCTCGGCGTCTTCTTTTGAACTTTTGGTGAAGGGGAGCGCAAAATGATAGAGCTTGGGCAGATAGTAAGCGTAAACCTGTGCATACAATTCACGGTCCCCTTTGGATAATCGTTCCAAAGTTTCCGTTTCGTTTAACCAGTAAGGAATTTCACGACCCTCCATCTAAGCAGCCCTGTTTTTATGAAGCCATTGGCAAGCCACAAAGAAAGCGAAAACAAACAAAAGAAATAAAAGCCGGGGAATCCAACCTAATTATCAATAAAAAATAATATACAAAAAGAACCATGAACTCCTTTTTCTAATTGCCGAAATTAACCTGGAGTTCTTCTTTCGGGCGTTCCGCAAAAACAGCTAACACCCGTTACTTTTCAGTCGCCACGGCAACTAGTTTTAAATAGGCGGGTGAAAAAGAAAAGTTTCCGTCTGGGAAATTTAGCGCATCCGCATCTACTCCCAGTTCTGGCAATAGAACTTCCTGCCCCCTATAACCCATCTCTATCTGGTCTCCTCCCATAAAACCGGACCGCTGAAAAGAAGAGCATATAAGAAAATTTTTAGCGCAAAACCGGTCAGACCAAGCGACTTCAACAGCTTCAAAGGAAACCGTAAATCCTAAAGACACTCCCAGAAGAATAGGAAAAAAAAGACGCGAAGGTAGCGGCCGGGCCTGCAAGGCCAAAAAGCTTTCTATATAACTAATTCCAGGCGACCTCTTCCGAAGTATTCACCCTGTTGGAAGAACGCAAGTTATCGACCTGGAAACATTGACTCGTCAATATAGTTATTCCGGCATAAAGCTGAGGTACTTGTTTGGAGCCTTCTATCCTGCACCGGATGCAAAAAGGGTTTGCTCCGGCATCCATCCACTGATTTATTCCTTTTCCTTTTTGCCCTTTGGCCCCGGGCCGCTGATCCCGGAGGCTTTCTTTTTTTCCTTTTTTTTGGGGAAGGGTTTATAACACTACCCTATTTTCCGTTATACCTATCCTTGTAGGCGACCAACCAGACACTATAAAAAAAGCCCCCTGTAGAAACAGGCGGCTATGCTTGTTTGTCAATTATTGGGCCTCCTGTGGATACAGGCAGCCGAACACTTGCTTGCTTGTCGATTTTTATTTACTGTTTGCTTGTATTACCTTTTTAAATGCCGCTAACCGCCGTATGATGCATAGTCCCTGTTAAATAGTCCATCCAATCAGACTGTTTAACTTTTCTGCCAGTTCCGTTATACTCCAGGGTTTTTGAAAATAATATTGCACGCCGGCCTGAAAAGCAGCCTTTACGTGAAGAAGGATGTCTGGCGTGCTCCACATGATCACAGGAATGGCCCTGTATTCCGGATGTGCCTTTAATTGCCGCACACATTCAATACCATCTTCTTTGGTCAACTTATATTCAATTACAATTAACGAAGAATGACAGGATTCTACCTCTGCCGCCAGGTTTACTCCTTCCTCCAGGCAGCCAAGAGAAGCCACGCGATCTTTACACCCGGTAAACCCTCGTAGGGCGCCATCTTTTTGCGGTCTTTTTTCACAGGCAATACCAGGGTTACTAAGTTGAACCGGTCCCTTCGCTGAAGTAATTGCAGGAAACCTTCGTGTCCCCTATTGCCGGAAGCACCGGTAAGAAAAATCGTTTTTTTCTTGTTCATATGCTGTTTGCTAAACCTCACGTGGAGGATGAGTACATGGATATTTTTTGGGTAATCAGTATTGTTTCAGGATAACGGGGCCAATCAGGCCGGAGGGCAGCAGGGTTTTTTCCTTTCGTTTGAACTGGGCGTACTTTTCATTTCCCCGGACAGCTTCCCCGATAAACCCGTTCCGGTATGTAGGGGTAACTTCAATCTCTACGTTATTCGTTCCCGTCTTCACAAAGGGGGTAATATCCAGTTGGTAAGGAGCCCAGACCCGCTTTCCGGCCGGCTGGCCGTTGATCTGCACTTCGGCAGTGAAATAGACCTTGCCCAAATCCAACAGGTATCGCCTTCCATCTTCTTTCTTCAAGGAAAATGAGGTGGTGTAAATTCCTTTGCCAGCCCTAAATTTCAGCGCCTCGTGGCTGCTCCAGTCAAACAGAGGGCTGGTGGCGAGCACCGTATCGCCCACTTTTACCATCCAGCTTTCCAGGCGCGCCACTTCCGTGCTGTTTTGAAGATCGGGAAAACCGGCGGTGAGCAGGTGCGCAGCCAATTCCCTATGGCCTGCCAGAAGGAAAACGGAGCCGTATGGCGGCAACACATACGTGAGGGCCGTGCCGCTGTTCTTTATAATGGAGCCTGTTGCTGCATCCATCCAATACGGGTAGGGGAAATCAGCCGCCTGTACCTTAATTCGCTGCCAGCTGTCGCTTTGATTCCAGATAAACTTTATGCGGCTGCCGTCCCTCATTTCCCGCTCGATGGTCCGGGTGAACCCATTTTGCTCCCGGAACTTCAGTTGTACCGGGAGGGCGGCCAGCCAGGTGCCCAACCCCTCTTCGCTTTTTACCTGTTGCGTACCAGTGCCGGACAATGCGGCCTGAATATAGCCTTTTGTACGGGCATCATTCTCTTTGTAACGGAGATAAGAAGGCTGACGGGCCGGAGGTGCTCCCAAAACCAGCAAACGGGCACCCGCCTTTGCCAGGCCGGCAATTTTGCTGGCAGTGGCCAGCTGCAGGTAGGGCGCATGCGCCAGGACCAATGAGGCATACCCGTTGCCGTTGATGCGGATTTTACCGTCCCGGAAGGAAGCCTGCTGCAGGGCGGCATCGTTTACAAATTCCCAGGTAATGCCGTGCGCTTCCAGCCTGTTAACCAGCGGCCAGATAGCCGCATACCACTTCTTTGCAGCCTCCTCCTGTTCCGGTGCAAGCTGCGGGGGTGTCATGCCTGCCGGCACTTCTGGCTCCACGCCAGTAAAAGAACCGCCGGTCAGTATTTCTTTCGGGTTGGCGGCTACCTGCTCGGGGTAGAAGTCGATAAAGGGAAAGTAAATCAATACATCCGTGTGCGGCCTGCCCGCCTGCAACGTGTATTGGCAACGTGTAATGTACTGGTTTACCGTTTTGATATCGGTCCAGAACGGCCAGCTTTCATTAATGGTGGACGAAAAATTACTTGTGGGGTCAAAGGGACTGGAGAACGGGCTCCACCCTTCCGTTCCGTACTCGCCGGTCTGGTATTTATAGGGCGTGCCGTGGTAAATGAGCTGGTTGATCCCTGCGGCAAAGGATTTATCGGCCAGCAACCGGATCTTTTGCGGTGTGGTCATTTCGGCCAGGCCCCGGAATACAAAAGCTTCTTCGCTGATCAGGGGCTTGTTGTACAAATGAGCGCCGGAAGTGACCAGCTTGAGAAACCCCTCCGAATTGTTGCCGGCCAGCTGCTCCGCTTCGGGCAGGTCGGCCGCCCCGCTGCCGCCGATCACGTCCATGCGGGCGCCATAAGCCTGTGTGCGGTGCAGCAGCCCCTTTTGATTCAGCCAGCGGTTACTGGGCCGGATCAACTGCGCCTGCAGCAGGTCGCTAACGGTCAGATCATAATCATAACGCAGCCGCCAGTCCTCCTCGCCCAGTACAAAACCAAAGGGCTGTCCGGCGACGAAAGGAGCGATATAGGCATTGTTGTAAAACTTTTTGAGGTTCGGCGCCAGGAAAGGAACTACATCATACCCTCGCTGCTGCCGGAAAAAAGAAAGGAAATTGGCCGTAAAATGCCTGTCGGGCATAAACTCGTAACTGTCATTGAACACGGAGCGGAGCGGGTTTCCAAAGTAGGGCTGCAAGCCGGTGCGGGCCCCAAGCAAGTAATTGTAGCCGGCTTTCAGCTTACCGGAGTCCAGGTGATCCACGACAAAACCTTTGGGCCGGGCCGCGATGGATTTAGGCAGCTCCCCATCCGGCATCGACCAGAAAGAAAGAATTGCCCACTCCCCTGCCGGAGCCTGCCAGCTAAGGCGTCCGCCGCCCACCTTCCGGGTCATGTCACGAACCGAGGAGGCATCCAGGAAGGTCTGGTTCCCTTCTTTCTTTTTTACCCGCGCCACCACCACGGCCTGCAGCCGGGCATAGGAAACCGGGACCGTCTGGTAAAACTGCAGGGGGCTTTTCGGCGATACCGTAAAGGCTTCCTGGTGCAACTTTGGCACCGCAACCGAAACCAGGCCACCTCCTTTTACAACCGTATCGGCACAGGCCAGTGTCAGCAGGCTGGAGTCAGGCGAAACCTGCGGCCCGCCGAGGGGCCACCCGCTGCCTGCGTTCAGGTCCACCGTTATCCCCGACTTCCGGGCCTCCTCCAGCACAACCCGCAGGTGTTCGTAAAACGAAGGCGTATCCCAGCTGAATTGCCGCTGGAGCTGGTCGGCTGCCCCCTTGGGGTTCAGGCCCTGGAACAGGGGCTGGACTTCCACCCCGGCAAAACCATGGTCGGCAAAAAGGGCAACCTCCCGCCTGAGCTCAGGGGCGGTGACATCGTTTCCCGGCCACCACCAGCGGGTAAAGGGGCCAAATTTCCGGGGCGGCTGCCGGAAGAAAGCGGCATCGAAATCATAAAGCCGGAACCCCTGGAGCGTATCGCCGGGCAGCCCGAAGGAAGTGGCCGCCGGCCGGTGCCGAAAGGCCGCCACTGTGATGAAAATCAGGAGCGCGAAAACCGCCCCCACGCACAGCCTGAGTCTATGAACAAACATTTTCATTGAAGTTTTTTGTAGTTTTTTCGAGGTCGTTTTTGTTTCCTTTTCTTGCGGCGCCGGATCACTGCCCCTTCCGGGCCACTATTTTTACAGGCCCCAATAAACCGGAAGGCAGCAGGGGTGCGTCGGCCTTATAAAACGACATAGCGGTATACGTGATCTTATTTTCCATGCCCGGCTGCTTATCACCGATCAGGCGGTTCACCCACAGGTTAGTAACCTTGATCTCCAGCTTATTTTCTCCTGCCTTCAGCGCGCCGGTTATATCTACTACAAAAGGCTTTTTCCAGACCGTCCCCGTCGGCCGGCCATTCACTACTACTTCTGCCAGGTTCTTTACATCACCCAGGTCCAGCACCACCTGTGCGTCTTTGGAGAGAGAACTTGCCGGCACATCGATGGTCTTTGTATAAACAGCCGTTCCGGAAAAATACCGGATACCCGACTCGGAATGGTCCGTGTAAGAATCCAGCCTGTCGAACAGGGCTGTTGCCGGAGCTCCCCGGTTAGACTGGAAAGTAACGTTCCAGGGACCATCCGCTACTGCTATCACTTTTTCACTCCTGTCGGGAAGGGCCAGGACGGTTTTTGTTGCCGGCGCGCCGAACACCACGAACAAGGCGTCGTTGGGCAGTAAGGAAAGATCCACCTTCGTCTGGCCGTTGGCGATAGTGTACGAAGCAGGCTCGGTTTTCCCGGTTTCGGGATGCCAGACCTGCGGCACCTTCCCGCTCACCCGGAAGCTGGCTTCCACCCTTTCCTCCCGGTTGTTGCGGTTATTGACCCAATAAATATCCTGGTCTTTCAGCGTACGGTGCACGTACAGCAGGTGGGTACCCTGCTGCGCCCGGGAATACGAAAAGTCAGGAGCGATATCCAGGGCGGCCAGCACCTCACCCGGGGTTTTCCCGGTAAATACCCTGGGATTGCCGGAGGCCCATACTTCGGCTGCCAGCCGCCGGAACTCCTGCGGGTCATCCTGCAGGCTGGGCGAACCTTCCGGCCTCATACCGCTGACCACCGCCCCGGCTTTCACCAGCCGTGCGATCTTGCGCAGTACCGGCAGCGACATTTTCCGGGCATTGCTGTCCAGGTGGAGCACCCGGTAGCGCATCCCACTGGGGGTTGCCAGTCTTCCTTCCTTTACCGACAAGAGGTTCACCAGGGCATCGGCATTGATAAAATCATAGTTATAGCCGGCCGGCACTTCCGGCAGCTTCTTTCCGAACAAGGCGGTAATGTTGTTGTCTTCCCCGTAATAATACACCACATCGGCCACGAAGGTGCCCTGCTGCAGCATATAGGAACTGCGGGCCAGGTAGTCCGTCCATGCCTTTGCCCCTTCGGCCCAGGTTTCATGGCGGTTGAACCATTGGCCAAAAGGCCCAAGGCCCAGGCCGGGGACTTTATCGTCCACCGGCTGATGCACCGAGGTATGGATCACAAAACGGTTGACCCCGCTGGCCAGTTCCAGGTCCACCGTAGGCTTGAGGGTTTCCGGGGAATACGACCAGGCCCGGCCGCCGGGACCGAAAGCCGTCAATGATTCGGCCGCCACCAGGTTTTGCCCGTAAATGTGGGCCACAGAGGCCGACTCCCGGATATCGGCTATATAACCCGTGGGATCCTCACCCGTCCAGGTATTCGGCGTCCACATGGCCGACATCGGCACCGCAGCGGTACGCTTCACCTCCATCCCGTCCGCAATCAGCGCCCGGCCGCCTTCATGCGACTCGGTATAACGCTTCATGCCGTATCGCTGCAAAATGGCGGTCAGCCCATCGTAATGGTATTCGGCCACCAGCTCGCCCAGGGTTTTGCGAAAATCCCACAGGAACTGCTCACTGGCGTCGGCACTTTTTACGATACGGCCCGTCAGCACCGGCATCCAGGGGGTGAGGCTGTAGCCTCTCCTTTTTTGAAACTCCCGGGGCAGGCGGGCGGTCCAGTTCTGCCCTCCTGCCTCCCAGCTGTCGGTGATCATATATTGAAGCCCTCCTTTGGAACCCATGAGCCCGCCGGTGGCGCTTTTGTATTGTTCGAGGTAATTTTCAAAATACCTGTTGATGGCCGCGGGATCCAGCTTATCAACTTCCAGCCCTGTAGCCTCGGGCGGGGCCGGGTGATTGGTGATGCCCAGCAGGGAATAACCGAAACGGACGATATTCCAGTTGCCGGGAGGCACCGTCCAGTTCAGAACGCCATCGGGGCCGAGTTGGCCGGTAACCTCCTGAATGTCCGCCGGCTGGATGGCGTCAGTAGCGGCAAGGGTGGGATGCTGCTGCAGGTCCGCAGCCGGGGCAAAGCCTGCTTTTTCCTCGAACCGGTGCACCCGGGAAGCGGTATGCAACACCAATTCGGCGATGCCTGTTCCGGGGGGCGGCTTGGGAGCACCCTTTCGCTCCACCCCAATGAAAGCTGAAAAATCGGGAGGGGGCGGGGGATTTTTTACGGTTACCCGGAAGAACCGGGCCGTGGTGGGGGGGATTGCAATAGTTTGCTGGGGCACGCCTCCGGCGGGAAGGTAACATACCCACCGGAAGTTCCGGCCGTCATCGCTTACCTCCAGGCTGCGGGTATCGGCAAAATCGCCGTTCAGCCCAAAGGAGCCTTTATTTCCACCGCCCACCATGGAGATGGCTTTCACCGTCAGTGGCCGGTCAAAGGCAAACTGGATCCATCCATATCCCTTGGCCGTATCGGAGGGCAGCAGGCTGGTGGCGGCCAGGTCGCCATCGGTCAGCTGCTCCAGGGTAAAGCTGCCGGCACTGGAAGTGACCACCGGGGCCAGGTCCCGTAAGGAAAGGTCCGTATCCGGGAGCTTGTAGGCGATCACCGCCACGTCTTGATACAGGTTTTTGGTCACCCCGCCGCCGCCGCCCAGGCTGGCCTGCCGGGGCAGGTCCTGGAACGGCCCGACCACGTCGGGAGGGTTCGTCAGCCGGACCGTAGTGGCGCCGCCCTGTACCCGGGTTTCGCTCCACACCAGCTTTTTCATCCCGTCCTCCGGCTGTACCCAGGGGCCGCCGCTTTCGCTCCAGCCCGGTGAGCCGGCAATGGCCATTTCCAGCTTTAGGGAATCTGCCAGCTTGGTCGTCAACCGGAAGGCCTCTTTCCATCCGGGGGTCATATAGGTCAGGCGTTTTTCCACAACCTGCGGGCTAAAGAGCGAGGCGTCAAAATTCTGGAACCCGCCAATACCCACGCGGTGCATCCACTCCAGGTCCTTGCGGATGCCCTCGGTGGAAATGTTGCCGTTCATCCAGTGCCACCACACCCGGGGCCGGGCACCGTTGGAGGGGGACAGGAACTGTTGGTGCAGCGTGTCCGGGGCAACGGCTTTCTTTTGGGAAAAGCCTGTTGCCGACAGCAGGAACGCCAGGGAAAGGGAGACAACTTTTTGCATGAAATAATGATTTGGGAAGGAACAGCAATGGACCCGGGAAAAAGGTCCATTGCTTGGATAGAACTGCCCCTGAAGGGACAGCACGGATCGCTAAAACTTAAAGGTACCGGTCAGGTAATAGGCCCTCGGAGTAATGGCAATGGTGGAATAAACCGCGTTGGGATTGGCCTTCATCATTTCTTTGGTATAACCCTGGCGGTCGGTAGCTGTAAGGAAGGTTCCCGGGCGGGACCAACTCATCACACCGTACACATTGGTGAGGTTGTTGATGTTCAGGCTCAACTGGAAATGCTTCGTGAAGTCATAACCGGCCGAGAAATGGAACTGGCTGAAGGCCGGCAGGGCAAAGGCATTGGCAATGTTCGCCTGGCGTTTTCCCAGGTATGACCAGATCACGCTTCCATAGAATTTATCCCGGTTATACGATATGGTGTTGTTCAGGATCACGTTGGCGCTGTTGTCGGTTCTGCCACCCGAATTGTCCAGGACTTTATCGTCGGCCAGGCCCGGATCATTCAGGATCCAAACTTTGTAATCAACGGCCTTGGACTGTTGCAGCGTCGCCACGCTGCGGATGTTGAAATACTTTGCGAACGAATAATCGCCTTCCACTTCCACGCCACAGGTACGGTACTTGTTCAGCAGGAACGGGGTGGAATACATGGTATTGTCCGGGTTTTGGCCTACCTGCTGTTCCGGCACATTGCTCAACACGCTGTAAAAAGGCGTCACAAACAAATTCAGGCTGTTCTTTTTCACCTTCACGCCGGCTTCCAACTGCTGCACCCGTTGCGCTTTCGGCTCCAGCAGGGTTCTGCCGGGAGCATCCATGCCCAGGAAGAACGTGGCATCGGGCGACTTGCGGCCATCCGAATAGCGGCCGTAAAAGGCAAGGCTGTTATTGATCTTATAGTTCAGACCGGCGGAAAAGGAGAAGGTGGAAAGGGATTTATCATAGCCATAATACAGGGTGTCTTTGCGAACCAGGCCGCCGCCGTTGTCATACAGGGTCAGCGGGTTGCCGTCCACACCGCCATAGCCGGGCGCACTGGCCTGCGGGTTGGCAAAGGGCAAATTATTGAATCCTTCTACGCTCACCCGCTCGTAGCGGGCGCCCCAGTCCAGGTTCAGCTTGTCTCCGATTTGCCAGTTATGACCGAAATAAAGGGCCATTTGGCGCTGCAGGGCCTCTTTTATGCTTTGTCCGCCGCCCCCGATGCCCGCCAGGCCCTGGGAGTTGGTCACCTGGTAGGTTTTGCCCCCAAAGTCGGTATACGAAATATGGGTTAAACGGGGCTTGTCCTCAATGGTGCCAAACCCGATACCCACGATCCCATCCACGCGGCGGATAGTGGTGCGTCCATAAAATCCACCGGCCGTAAAGCTCATTTTCCGGAGTTTTTTGTTGATGGAAAACTGGTCCAGGAATTCCCGTACATGGTTTTTCGTATAAAACAGGGGGTTAAAGAACAGGGAGTTCGGGGATACCTCCTTACCCGGGAAGTTGCTGGCCAGCACAGGGGTATTGAAGCCGATAAAGTTGCCGTTCGCATCCATATTGGGCAGCAACATGGTTTTGCCGTATTCTTTTCCGTTAATGGCATCGCGGAAGGTATAGGTGCCGAATTTGGGAACACTGTTCGCTGCAATGGCACCGATAAAGGCGTACGAGATATAGTCGTCAAAGGCCAGGGGATATACAATAGCCGTTGTATTCCAGTTGGCTTCCTTATCCGAATAGCGCAGGTTATTGTTCACGGTCCAGCCGGAGCCCAGGCGCTGCTCCCAGTTGAGCCCACCCTGGCGGTCCAGGGAATGAATCAGGTTGCGGGAGTCATAGGTATCCGTGTTGTTCGGATCGCTGTTAAGGGCAAAGGTCTGGGTCACGGGGGCGATCAGCACCGACGAATAACGGTTGAAGCCAGGCGCCGGCTTGGGGTCGGAAAAACCCACTGTGGGCGTAAATTCAAACCAGCCGTTGTGGTCATTCAAATACTTTGCATACAGCTTCAGTGTCCCGGTTTTGTACTTCTTCACCACGTTTGCTTTCCATTGGAAACCGCGGTTCATCGGGTATCCCGGGTCGCGGGCACCCTGTGCATGGCGGACAAACCCGCCGATATTGTAATACAGGTCTTTTACTTTTCCCAAAGGACCGCCGACGTTGATATCCGCCCGGTAATAGGGAAAGCGGCCATCGCCTTCCAGTCCATATTTGGCCCTGAATTCACCGGCAAATTTCGGCCCGCCTTCTTTGGAGATATAGTTGAAAATACCGCCCGGTGCATTGGAGCCCATGATGGAAGCGGTACCGCCGCGTACGGCCTCCAGCCGGCCGACGGTGGCATCGGCCCGTAAAAAGTAGTCCGGTCCATAGTTATTGTAGGTGGCATTGGTAACCGGAAGCCCGTCTTCCTGCAGGGAAACATAATAGTAGCCGGAAGCGCCATCGTTGGAGCCCACCGATACCCCCCTGGAGTAAACGGTATTCCGCACCTCGCCCAGGGAAGAGTTGACGTAAACCCCCGGAACATTTCGCAACAGGTCGGCGGCACTCACGGGCGCCAGCCTGGCTACCTGCGCCGCGGAAAGGGTACTGATGGCGACGGAGGCTTCCATTTTTTTGCGTTTGTCAAACACACCGGTGACCACCACCTCTTCTCCCTGTGCGCCGAACTCTTCAAGGCTAATGACCAGTTGGCCCTTACCTGCGGATACTTTCATTTCCCGGGTGTTGTATCCTACATAAGAAACGACGACCGTTACCGGGGTGGCAGGTACATTGGGAAACGAAAAGGCACCCTGTTCATTGGTTTGGGTACCCTTGTTGAGTTCTTTGATCTTTACCGTAGCACCGGCAAGCGCTTTGCCGGCGGGGTCGGCGACCTTACCGGATAAAACAGAGTTCTGGGCGCCTGCAAACAGGGTAGTAAACAGGGAGAATAATAAAAATAAAGGAATCGGAACGTAGATATTCGTTTTCTTTTTCATGACAAGTCTTTAGAATAGGTAATCGTTAGTGAATATGGGAACTTCTCTATACCGGACAGCAGTCCGGTTCGCTAACGGCTGTTAACAGGGGAATGAAAAGCCGGTAGAAACATTGGTATTGTCAGGGAAAACCTGTTTTAAGGACCATCCCTAAAGTTATTTCTTTTCATAGAGCTGCGTTTTGGTTGTTGCCGGGAATATCCTGTAATCCTGCCCCGTTACTATTGAGGTCGCTTTTCCGGTTTCAGCTCATTCAAGGGTACCTGTGGCACCAGGGCCTTGTTTACTTTTTCCACTACTGTGTCCTTTGCCAGTACGAACGAGCGGGAAAGCCGGATGTCCTGGCTGGAGGCGGCTATTTTTACGGTATAGGTCCCTGATTCGGCAATCCAGGCCGAAGGATCCGTATGGAAGGAGGCGAGGTCTTTTGCCGTCAGCTCGAAGAAGAGGGTCTGGGACTGCCCCGGCTGCAGCAGGCGCGTTTTGGCAAATCCTTTCAACTCCTCCGAAGGCTTATCCAGAATCTTTGCGGGTGCGCTGAGGTACAACTGAATGACCTCCCTTCCCGCAGCCTTCCCGGTATTGGTGATGGTAACGCGGGCAGTGATCCGCCCGTTGAAGGAAGGCGCGCTCAACTGCAGTTGGCTGTAGGCGAAGTCTGTATAGCTTAAGCCGTAACCAAAAGGATAAGCCGGCTTTACCCCGAAGGAATTGTGATAGCGGTAACCAACATAAATGCCTTCCTCATAGCGCACCTCTTCGGGTTTTTCCGCAGGGGTGCCGGGAAAGTTTTTGGATGAAGGCGCATCGGCGTACCGCAGCGGGAAAGTAGTTGCCAGTTTGCCCGAGGGGTTGACGCGGCCGCTGAGCACATCGGCTACCGCATTGCCGCCTTCCTGGCCGGGTTGCCAGGCCAGCAGGATCGCATCGGCAGCTTCCCTCCAACTGGCCGTTTCCACTACGCCCCCGGTATTGAGGACGACGACCAGCTTTTTTCCCCTGGCATGAAAGGCCGCCGCCACCTGGCGCAGCAGCGCCTGCTCTGCCGGGGAAAGATCAAAGTTGTTTTCCACCTTCCGGTCGCCACCTTCACCGGCATTGCGGCCAATGGTAAACAGGGCGACATCGGCTTCCCCGGCGCTTTGTTCAATGACGCCCGAAGCAGGCTCCAGCTCAGGGGTCATGCGGGGCGCCCCCAGTGCCAGCTTCGGCCTGGGATGGGCTGCCAGGTCCTCTTTAATGTGAGCGGTATAGCTCCTTTCCAGCTCTCCGAGGACCTTGTAGCCGGCCTTTGCCAGCCCGTTTGCCAGGGAAACAGAGTACGCTTCATACACGTCGCCGCTTCCCGTGCCTCCTATGTACGTATCATAGGAAGCATTGCCGAACAAGGCGACCTTCAGCCCTTTTCCCAGGGGCAGGACCTGCCCTTTATTCTGCAACAGCACCATGCTTTCGGCAGCGGCATTGCGGGCAAGGGCGGCATGTGCTTTCAGGTCGGGGCTGTTGGAATAGGCATATTTTTGAAACGAAGGCGTTTTTACAATAATGCCGAGAATGCGCTCCACGTTCCGGTCCAGCACGTTGCTGTCCAGGGTGCCTCCTTTTACCGCCTCCACGATTTGCTGCGACTGCCGTTTGTTGCCGGGTTCAATCAGGTCATTTCCTGCCTTCATTTGTGCGATGGGGTCTTTGCCGCCAAACCAATCCGTCATGACATATCCCTGGAAGCGCCACTCCTCCCGCAGGACCTTTGTCAGCAGGTCATGGCTGTGAGAAGTATAGGTGCCGTTGATTTTATTGTAGGAGCTCATCACCGTCCAGGGCTGGCCCTGCTTCACGGCGATTTCGAAACCTTTCAGGTAAATTTCGCGCAGCGCCCTTTCGCTGATGATGACATTCACATTATTGCGGTTGGTCTCCTGGTTATTGGCGGCAAAATGCTTGATGGAGGTGCCTACGCCATTGGATTGGATCCCTTTGACCATGGCAGCGGCCATAAGGCCGGACACCAGGGGGTCTTCGGAATAGTATTCGAAGTTGCGGCCGTTAAGCGGATCACGTTGTATGTTCATGCCGGGAGCGAGGATCACATCCACGCCGTACTCTTTGATCTCCCTGCCAAAGGCCGCACCTACCCTTTTTACCAGGGAAGTATCCCAGGAAGAGGCTAGCAACATGCCCACCGGCCAGGCGGTGGCATAATACGAGCGGGAACTGTCTTTGCCTCGGAAGGGATCGATCCGCACCCCGGCAGGACCATCGGCCAGCACGGTGCCCGGAATGCCGAGCCGGGAACTATTCATGGTATTGCCGGCCGCACCGGGAACCCGGCCGTCGGCATCCCCCACTACCGGGCCCTTGCCTTCCATGCGCATGCCGGTACCGACCACCAGAGTCGCTTTTTCCTCCAGCGTCATGGCGGCAACCAGTTGCCGGACAGAACTGTGCCCACCTACAGGCGTGGGGCGATTCCTGGCTCCCTGGGCAACCAAGCCCAGTGGAAACAAAACGGGCAGTAAAAAACGGAAATACATAAGACAAACAATGTTTAGAAGAGGAAAAAGGAAGGCGGACTGTAACAGAACGGCTACTTCAATTCCTGCAACCGCACCCTGGGAAAGCACAACTCCACCCCTTCGCTGGCCCGGGTTCATACAGTGGCAAAGGGCAAAAGGAATCTGCTTCCCTTTTAAAAGAAAGGGACGGGGTGATCAGCAAATAATGATACACAGGAAAAAAATGCTTGTACTGAAGCGTGAAGCGGGAGAACAGGGCAGGCAGTGCTCTGCTGAAGGGTTATTTCGTCTTTGTTTCTTTTTCTTTTATGCGGTCACCTTTGGCATCAAACAGATCCATCATACTGCCGGCCACATGGTCTGCATCCTTTTTTTCCAGCAGCATATACACATCAAACCCCTGGGAGGTAAAATACACGGTCACTGATTTCTCGCTCTCTTCCACCTTTGAAAATCTGGCCACCTCTTTATTGGTGGAGTCCAGAATAGCACCACCAAGTTTGCCGTCTTTCCGCTCCAGGTTGACAATCATTTTTGCGTCGCCTCCCGGGGTCCCTTCTACCAGCACATTCCACTTTCCGGAAAAATAATCCCCTTTATCGGGGGCCTGGGCACTTACATGGAGAGACAGCAGCAGGAAAAATATTCCTGAAAAAATAGCACTAAGCTTTTTCATGAACAATCGTTTTTAATGTTTAGATATGGTTTATTACGGTTTCTGGCTTTCCGGCAAAATCTGGCCACCTGACAGGAAATCTCCCATCAGAACTCTTTTCCTGGCAGAGCAACTTTTGACTTCTTTATTATGGGTATAAAAAATTACAGGCGCTACTTGACTGAAATGGTTTGATGTGGATGCGGCGGGCGCAACCGGAACGCGGTGCGGCAGCGGACAACCATACAGCAGGCAGGCGCTTTCTCATTCGTTAATAAGTCAGGTTCATCAGATTGACAAAGTGAAGGTAAAGCGATGCTGTAAAACAAACAAATTTTAAATGGTAATTTTTACAGTTTTAAATATGTAACTTTCACATTAACAAAAAAGCCGGTTGTTTTCCCTTTAAAAGGTGATAAGGAGTCGATTTTAAAAAACACCTTTGAACATAAATTGTAAAATTATAGTATACAAAAAAGGGGTAAGGAGGGAGAATTGGCAGAATAGACCATTTAGCATATAAATTTGAAACATGATTGTACAAGCAGAGCTAGAGGACTTTCTAAGGAATGGTGATAAGTACTATTTACCGAACCTGACGATTGATTGTGTCATCTTTGGTTATCATGACCAGCAATTGAAGATCCTGCTGGCCAAATATGCGGGCTTAAAGGGCTGGGGGCTGCCCGGGGGGTTTATAAAAAATGAAGAAACGCTGATCCATGCCGCTACCAGGATACTTTGGGAACGCACTTCTTTGGAAAACATTTACCTGCAGCAGTTCTATATTTTTGGCGACAACTCTGAGCGCATGAAAGGCTGGCGCAGAAAATATATAGATCCTGAATTCCTGGAAGTATACGGGGAAGACAACTGGCTGTTGCGACGGACCGTTTCCGTAGGTTACTATGCCCTCATCGATTATTCCAAAGCCGAGCTGAAGCCTGATTTCTGGTCCGAAGAATTTGACTGGCACAGTGTCAATGGCCTTCCGGACCTGTTGTTTGACCACAACGAAATGGTGGAAAAGGCACTGGAAACCCTGCGCAACCAGATCCACCTCAAGCCCATCGGCCTGAACCTGCTGCCTGAAAAGTTCACCTTAACGGAGATCCATGTGTTGTACGAAACCATCCTGAATAAAAAGCTGGACCGCCGGAATTTTATCAATAAGCTGACAGCCCTGGATTTACTGGTGAAGCTGGAAGAAAAAAGAAAGATTGGCCAGCACCGCTCTCCTACCTTGTACAAATTCAACGAAGAGAAATACCAGGAGGCCTTGAAAAATGGTATGGCGCTGGCATTTTAAACCGGCTCCTTTCGGGATGTCAGGGCTTTTGCGAGGATGCATAATTCGAATGGTGTGCAAAAGGCGATGTAATCAAACTCACTACATTACTTTTTTCTTTTCAGCGGTCCGAATTTCCGAGGAGGTCGGCCAAATCAAACTGCTTACACACTAGATTTTACCTCCTGCACATTCGAGGTATGGTGATAAGAAAAATTAGGTGCAAAATAAAAAGCATCTACGCCTTCTTCGTAAATGCTGCATTATCAAGTGACCCTGCAGGGATTCGAACCCTAGACCTACTGATTAGGAGTCAGCTGCTCTAACACCACTTTACCTTGAGGTAGTAACAAATAAGAGGTTGCTTTTCTCCTCACTTAGGCTTAACGGAAGTTTTCCTGTCTAAGCTCCTTAAATAAATACCTGGGGCAGTTTTTCCCCTAACCAATTGACCATCAATCTCGCATTTCTAAGCGGGCTTGATAAACAGAGGAATTTTTCTTCCCCAGGAATAGTAGATAGGGAATCCCTGAAAATAGCTTTTCCAGAGGCTTACTGATCAGATCGGTAGGCCTCTTTTTATTATTGAAGGGTATGT
>NZ_JBBBEI010000043.1:0-30367 GCF_037132455.1 Huijunlia imazamoxiresistens
TTTATGTCTCCTATAAAAAATAGTATATTATTACTATAACTTTCCTCCTCGGTCATATGAATTGTTACGGCTAACGTCAGAAGGCTTGCCGAAGTACGGGATTCCAAGGCACTTCAGTACAGCCTTTGTTCTATTGCTTGGTAAAGTTAATTAGGTCACTGGATGTTCGTCAGCCCGTATTTTGGCAAGCCGATGTTGCATGCAGTTTAGTCCAAGTGGCTACCAAAACTTCCACCATGGTTTTTGGGGCTTCATTATTACTGCCACAGGTTGTTGGTAATAATAGTCTGATAGTTCGTAATTGATTGTCTGGCCGTTATAGTCAATTCTATACTTGCTGCCGTTAAAATCGGTTAGCTCAATGAAGTCGTCGTGCATTTCAAATGGGGTTCCTTTATAAAGGCAAACGAAAATGTCTGCTCCACTATAACTCCAAAGCACCTTTCCATTCTTATCAATTCTCGCAATGGATATCTCCCCATGGGTAATGTACGTATCCTGATACTTGTGAACCGAAAAGCAGGTTGCCCAATCAGGTTCTGTCACCCAGTTAATATTCAAGTCAGGTAAGGACAAGCTGAAAACTTTATTGCAGCACCGGACAATTAGACTTTTCTCGTCTATTAGGGCAGTATCCTCTTGAACTCCTGTTCCACCGCCACTTGCAACAACAATTGCAGTCTTTATGAGCTTTTCACCTTTATATACCTTTATTGCATGTTGAGAATTTGGCAAAAACTCCTTATCCTTCTCCTCCTGAATGACTTTGTCGTAGGAGGTTGGACTGTCAGCAGTTTGAGTAAATGCAGTGTCGTCAAACAGCTCAACCGTTATGTCGTTATGATGTAGGAAAACTGCCATTTGAAATTGCATGCAACGGCTTATTATCCGAAATTAAGAATTTTCGCGCCGACATGGTTTTCGGCCTTTAAGTTCCATAAAATCAATTTATGCCGGTTTCGCATTTGGAGTATTATTATTTTCAATGCGAAGCCGCCTGATTAAAATTAAATACTCCGAAAACGCAACCCTGCACCATGCAAACATGCCCATCAACAAATGGAATACCCAATCTGCGCCACATTATCTGCCCTTATCTTGGAATGGTTTGCACATAGCTTCGCCACCTGAATCACAGCTCGGCTTTATGGCGCAGTTAAAGATAAATATATATACGGAAACGCGCTCCCTGTCCCAGCCGCTTTTTAAAGCCCATCCAGACCCGGGTTAAAAAGGGTCACCTCTCCCTAAAGAAAGCCTGCCTGTCCGCAGAAACAACATCCCGCAACTTTCATATTATCAACCACTTTCCCTCGGCCATCCATATCGTCTCCTCCTGCGCCGCCCCCCTTCCCTTAATTACCCCCACGGCCATTAGCGTTTCATCTTCCGGCGCCTTAGGTAATCCTGCCGCCGCTGATCCACCCCTAACCCCTCGGCCTTACCATGGTAATTTGTCCAGGGGACCGTCGATAGCCTCCACTTTCTTAGGCTTGCCTGGGTGCCCCCCTACAGGGCAATGGCTGTAACATTCCCTAATTTGAAAAAGAGCCTCTTGTGATAAAGTATTTTCATTGTTCCCCCTTAACTGAATGACATTGGATCAAGGAACTGGAACGAAGGACTCCTTTCACGCTTACTCCTTAATGGCTTTCTGAAGTGAACGTGGGTTGGTCCTAGCCCCTTACTCTTACTGCATTTCGCTATTATACCCTTAACGATTCCTTTTCAAAAATGGTTCACCTTCAAAAGGAGGGCATTCGCCGAAGGAAACCGGTAAGGCTCTTCCAAGCGTTTTATCTTTGATTTATTAAACGATCCGATACCTGTTGAAAGCCTGAAAATCCAAAAACGAGATCCAAAGTCCAAACCGTTCGATTCCATTATCCAGGAAAAGCCCGTTTTATCCGTAAGTACCTTTTGAAAACGTCCAGATCCTGAAAAACCAGAGGCGTCCTTATCCTGAACCGACGAAATTATCAACGCCTTATCCATCTTCCCCTCCCTCCGGAGGGGTTTTTATTTTTTCATAGGCTTATGGGTTAATGCCTTCCCTTAGGTTCGCTCTCCTCTTCCGTGGTCTGGCTGCAGGGGCGGAGCCCGCCTGGTAAAAAATTCTTCCCACTTGTCGTGGATACGGAGGATCACCATTCCGTATCCGGCCAGGCCCCGGCGGCCGCATACAGGCCGGCCAGAACTTTCCCGCTTTTCGCCTGCAGCTCGATCCGTTTTTGTTCGGCTTCCAGCAGCTTCTGCTCCCGGGCATTGAGGAGGAAAAGCGAGCTCTCGCCATTGCGGAACTTCAGCTCCTCCCCCCGCAGCAGGGTGGCATACAGGGCGATGCCTTCCTCCTGCAGCCGATGTTGCCGCAGTAACTGCAGCCACTCGTTGTGGTACTGCTTTACTTTATTGTGAATGCCGGCCCGCTTGTTCTGCTGCTCCAGCCGGGCCAGCACCAGCTTGATGCCGGCCTTCCGGTATTCCCCCCGCCCTTCGGACAAGCGCAGGGGCAGGGATACCGACAGGCCATAACGGTAGTTGCTTTCGAGCCAGGGGCTTTGCGCCGCTTTGGTAAGGGTGGAGAGGGAAGAACCCTTGCCCAGTTGGTTGTACTTGACGTAAACCGAAGGCAGCAGCGACTGGAACTTCAGTTTCCGCTCCACCTGCAGGCCCTCCAGCTTGTACTTATACTGTTCCAGCTCGGGGTGCCGGTCGGCCGTGGCCAGCAGCAAGGCCAGGTCGGGTGCCGCCGCCGGAAAGGGCACCGCCCTCGGTACCGCCGCCTCCGGCAGGTCGTAGGGTGCCTCCCCGGCCTGCCAGAGGTAAACGCCCAACTCCAGCCGGGCGTTGGCCACCCCGGTCTCCACCTCGTTTTGCCGCATCCGGAACACCTGCAGCTGGGTCAGGGCTTCCACCGTATCGATGGCGGGACGGTCGCCCAGTGCCCAGGCCGTCTTCACCAGGCGCAGCCGCTGTTCGGCATTTTGCAGGGCCGTGGTAAACAGCGCCGCCACCTGGTGCTGCTCCCACCAGGCCCAGTAAGCCTTGCACGCCTCCAGCAACAGGTTGTTGACCACGGCCTTTTGCTCTTCTTCCGAAAACTCCCGGAAAATGCGGGCCTGCTTCAGCGCCGCCCGCCGCTTGTCCATCAGCAGGTCTTTGACCACCGGCATACTGAAACCCAGGTAGGCCGAAGCGCCCTTCGTATCGGAAGGATGGGTGCGGCTGCCGTCCAGCCGCTCCATGCCGGCCTGCACATCCAGCCCATACCAGGTCGGAATCCGGATCTCCGACACCTGCTGGTGGTAATAAAGCGTATTGTCCAGTTCTTTCCGGTCGTTACTATACCGGGCCACCGGGTCGAAGCCGGCCCGGGCCGAAACCATATCGGCTGCGGCCATGTCCACCCGCAGGGCCGCCTGCCGGGCCACGGGATGGTAGGTTTTTACGATCTGCAGGAATTCCTGCGGGGTCAGCACCCGCTGTTGCGCCCCGGCCCGGGCCAGGACGAACAGCAGCATTGTGGTGAAAATCTTCTTCATGGCTTACTTCTTAGCAGGTTCTTCTTTCTTTTTGTAATAATCCGGGGGAAAACTGTTGATGTTGCGCCAGATTTCGTAGCCCAGCCGTACATCGTTGAGCAGCGCGATGCCGCTGGCGCCGGTGCCGACCATCAACCCCGGCGGCCAGGGCTTCCGCAACCGGTCTTCGACCACCAGCACCCGGAATTTGCCGTTGTCGCTGACCGTACGCTCCACCGAAGAAACCAGGCCGGAGAACATGCCGTAGGAGGCCTCGGGCCAGCCGGTGAATACCAGTGCGGGAAAGCCTTCGAACTGGAACTGCACCCGTTGCCCCGGCGCTACCAGCGGCAGGTCAATGGGCCGCACATACATTTCCACGGCATACTGAATCCGGCCGGGAACAATCTGCACCAGCATCTCCCCTTCCTTCAGCACTTCGCCGATGCCGGCTTTTTTGGCCTTGACCACCTGCCCCGACTGCGGGGCCGTAATCACGTACATGCCATTGCGGATGCTGTAGCTGGCATACTGGTTTTCGAGCTTGGCAAGGTCGCCCTGCCCGGCAGCTACCTGCGACAGCGATTGGAGACGGTCTCCTTCGGCCTTGGAGATCTTTTCGGCGTATTCCTGCCGCACCGCGCTGATCTCGATCCGCGTAATGCCCAGGTCCTGCCGGGAGTTCAGCCATTTATTTTCGGCGCCGATTTTCTTGGCCAGGGCATTTTGGTAAACCTGGTTGCGTTGTTCCAGCTGGGTCAGCGATACCAGCCCGCTGTCGTACAACGCCTGCTGCCGTTTGTACTGCAGTGAAAGAATGTTCAGCTCGTTGATAGCGGCTACCACATCCATACTGTCGCTTTGGATCTTTACCTGTGTCTGCTGCAGCTTCCGCTGCAGTTGCTCCAGTTTGAGGGAAAGGGCGGCGGACAAGGCCTGTACCTGGGTGGCGCTGGCAGCGGCCTTGCCCCCGTAATAATCCATGCTGGTCTTTTTGGCATCGATCTGGTCCCTGGTGCGGTCCAGCAGCCGGGGGTCGAGGTAGCTGTCCTTGATCTCCGATAGCTGCACCAGCGTATCGCCGGCCTGTACGTAGTCGCCTTCTTTAACGGCCCAGGCAACGATGCGGCCGGAAATAAGGGTATTGACCTCCTGGGTACGCTGCTCCTGCCGCAGGGCAATGACGTTGCCCCGGGCGCGGATGGTCTGGGTCCAGGGTAAAAACAGCAGCAGGACAAGGATCAAAAGGAAGCCGGCATACCAGTGGCGGATATGCCCTTTTTTACCGTGCAGGTAAATGTGTTGGTAAGCAGCGAGCTCATGATGTGTCATAAGGGGAATATTTGCGTTCCGGGCGCCGTGTCCGGGCTGGTACCCGAACGAAAGCGGTCATGAGAACAGGGAATTAATGAGAAAGTCGGATCACCTGGTGGCACTGCCGGATCCATTCCGGGTCCTGGGTGACTACCAAAAGGGTGACGCCCTCCATGCCGTGGAGCAGCATGTTGCGGATCTGCTGCTGGTACTGGGCCTCGATGCCTTCGCCGGGCTCATCGAGCAGCAGCAGTTGCGGCTTGCGGGCAAGGGCCCGTACCAGCAGGATCTTTTGCACCACGTTGCGGGGCAGGCGCTTGCCTGTGGGGTCGAGCTCGGCGTCGAAGCCCTCCTTCAGCGAGGAAATAAAGGGCAGGAGGCCGGTTTGCCGCGCCAGGTCGAGCACATAAGCTTTATCGATGTCCTCGGCCCCCATGGAAATATTCTCCCACAAGGTGCCATGGAACACGTCCTGCTGGTGCAGCAGCAGGCCGGTCTGGGCCCGCAGGGCCTGCAGCTGGTAATTGCCGATAGGAATTTCGTTGATCAGCACCGAGCCGCTAAAATTGTTGTAGGCGCCGGTCAGCAGCTTCAGCAGCGAGGAGCGGCCCGACCCGTTGGTGCCGGTAATGCATACCTTCTCGCCCTTATTTACAGCTATGGTAACCCCGCGCAGCACGGGAGCGCCTTCGGTATAGCCGAAGGTCACCTCTTTCAGGTCCACGCGCACGCCCTCTCCTTCGGGCAGCAGGAACTTTCCTTCGGACTCCGCCGGCTTTTCGGTCAGCTTGTTGATCTTTTCTATGGACGTAATGATGTCGTAAACGCTGTCGAGGTTTACAATAAGCTTTTCCACTGACCCGATCACCAGCAGGATAATGATCTCCGAGGCAACGAACTGGCCAATGTTGATCTGCTGGTTCAGCAGCAGCAGGGAGCCTACCACCAGCATGGCGGCCGTCACCAGCACTTTCAGCGCTACCAGCGCCCGGTACTGGAACAGCAGGATGGAAAAGTGGGCCTTCCGCTCGGATAAGTAGCTGATGACCTTTTGGTCGGTCTTTTTCAGGTGCAGCCCGGTGTTTACCGAAAACTTGAAGGATTTGACTACACGGGCTACTTCCTCCAGCCAGCCGGCAACGGCATATTTATGACTGCTTTCGGCCAGGCTGCTCTGCAGGCCCCGGTTGCCGGTAAAGTAAAAGATCACCGCCAGGATCCCCACCAACAGCAGGCCCAGGAAAATGAAAACCGGGTGGTACAGGGAGAGCAACACCAGGCCGAAGAGGATCTGGATGGTGGCGGAGGGAAAGTCGAGCAACAGCTTGGAAAGGCTTTTCTGCAGCGTGGGGATCTCGAAGAACCGGTTCACCAGCTCGGGCAGGTAATAAGCGTCCACGCTTTTCAGGTCGAGCCGGGGAATATGACCGGCAAAGGCATAGGCATAGCGCACAAACAGCTTTTGCTGGATGCGTTCGATAAACTTCATCTGGCCGGTCTGCAGCAAGCCGGTGCACAGCACCCCTGCCACGATCAGCACAATAAGAACGATAAGGGAAGTGGAAACGGCACCCCCCTGCACAAAGCCTACAATGGCTTGAATGCCCAGGGGCAGCGACAACTGGATCAACCCGTTTAAAATGGCATAGAAATAAATCGAACTGATCTCGGTTCGTTCCTCCCGCACCAGACGGGCTATCCGTGCAAGAGGATTTGAAGAAGGGAACATACAACGATAGTTTACTGATTAAGTAATGCATAAGCCGTTTCCCGCAAGGGAACACAGCATTAAAAAATCAGCAACGGTCGGGAGGGGGCGTCCGGTAAGGCAAATAAGGATCCCTGCACAGGTCAACACCCGATATACACAAAAAGTTCGCTGTGCCGCTAAACGAAGTTGCGGAGAGAAAGACAGGAAACAGGCCTTCGCACTCCCCTCTTCCGTCTTCGTCCTCCCCCGCTTCCTGGTCCGTGGGTTCCGCCTCTTCAAAGGCCAGCTCATAAGTGGCCGCACCCGGGGCATCGAAGGCCGGGAGGAGCCGGACGCCACCCAGGAAGAGCAGCAGCAGGGGCAAAAGCACTATGAGCAGGACCCTTTTCATAAAAAAGTGTCCAAAAATAGCGGGGAAGCAAAAAAGAGCAGGGTGGATTTATATAATTATTCGTGAAAAAATGAATACAACCTGGCCTTTAAGCCTGTGGCGCAGCAGAGCTTGGGGAACGGGATCCGCCGCGGCGAAATGCCCGGTAGGAGGAGCAAAAGCTACGGGTGATCCAGGGCGGGACCCCTACCGAAGCACTCCTTGCACGCTTTGAATTTTTACTTGCTTTCTAACCTTCATGGGCAGGGGGAACATTATAAGGAGCCACCGTCGATAAAGACCGAATCAATGGTCAGGTGCTGCACGAAGGTGCTGCCGGCCAGGCAGGACAGCATCCGGCTGAAGGCCAGCTTGCCCAGCTTGAAGCCGCTGGTCTCGGCATAGCTGATCTCGGGATAATACAGCTGCGGGATAAAGCCGTCGCTGATGGCTACCACCCCCGCCTGCTGCGGGTACGACAGCCGCAGCTTCTGCACCGCCTTCATCACCCCCACCAGGATCTCGTCGCTCATGCAAAAGACCGCATCCGGCCGCTCCGCCCCGCTAAAGGCCCGCAGCGTCCGCTGCTCCGCCTCCAGCGAGCTGTCGGCATGCTCCACGATCAGGGCCCCCGCCCCCGCCTGCTGGAAAATTCCGGTATACGCCTTCAGCCGCTGCTGCGTAATGGACATATGGGCATTGCCGAAAAGGGAAAGGATGCGGGTCTTGCGCCGGCGTACCAGGGCCTCGGCCGCCAGCACGGCGGCCGCCGTATCGGCCACGCAGACCTGGTTGCAGGCCTCGTACCGGGGCACCTTGTCGAAAAAGATCAGCGGGATGCCCTGTTCCTCCAGCTTCAGGAAGGGCCCCACCTCCTCCGTCCGGGCCGTGATGGAAACGAAAATGCCCGACACCCGTTTCTGCCGGCAGCGTTTGAGGATCTCCGCCTCCAGGCCGGGGTCGTCGTTGGAACGATAGATCAGGATTGCATACCCGTAGCGGGTGGCCTCCTCTTCCAGGGCGGTGAGGAAGGAATGGTAAAAGAAGTTGGAAATGGCGGGCACGATCACCGCAAATTCCTTGCTGTTGCTGGTGCGCAGGTTGATGGCGTAGGGGTTGGGGTCGTACTCCAGCATCCCGGCAAGGTCGTGCACCTTGGCCTTGGTCTCCGCCGAAATATCGGGATGGTCCTTCAGGGCCCGCGATACCGTGGAAATGCTCAGGTTTAGCGTTTCGGCGATCTTCTTCAAGGTAATGTTGGGCTTCACCGGCAAGTTTTAGGATTCCCTGAAGGTAGAAGTTTTCCACAACAAACCTTTCCGCAAACATTACCGCAATCGTTTGCACTCCCCAATGCCCGTTTCACCGCTTTTCCGCCCTTTCTGGCCGATAGTTTTGGGGGGTCAAACGATTACTTCACCCTTCAGGATTGTCATATGAAAGAAGCCTATCCCACTACCTGGTCACTGGCTGCTATTGCAGACTACCTGGCCCACCCGACCGCCCCATTTCTCCTGCACCAGGAACGCGTCTTCAATTACTGGCGCCTGCGGTTTAAAAACCGCTGTGTTTTCATTAAAACCATACGCCGCCCCGGCAAAGAGCTTTTCTCTTTAGCCGCCTATGCCGCTTAGCAATTACTAACGAATACATCAATAAGCATCCTAAAACCAGCAACATGCGCCCACTTGTCTATGTGATGACCTGCCTGCTCGCCTCCCTAGGCGCCGCGGCACAGCAACGAACCGTCTCGGGGAAAGTTTCTAACAACCACGGTGAGCCCCTGCCCGGAACCACCGTAACCGAGAAAGGAACCAAAAACGCCACGGTCACCAGGGCCGACGGCACCTTTACCCTGAACGTGGCCGGCGAAAGCGCCGTCTTATCCGTTTCCTACACCGGCTATGCCCCCGAAGAAATTCCCGTGGGCAACCAGGCCACCATAAGCGCCCAGCTGGTACAGGAACCCAAGGCGCTGAACGACGTGGTGGTGGTGGGTTATGGCGGCATGCGCAAAAAAGACCTGACCGGCGCCGTCGCCAGCGTCAGCGCCAAGGACTTTAACAAGGGCGCCTTTTCCGCCCCCGACCAGCTGATCCAGGGCAAGGTGTCCGGCGTGCAGATCACCAACAACAGCGGCGCCCCCGGCGGCCAAACCACCATCCGCATCCGCGGCAACTCCTCCGTGCGGGCCGGCAACAACCCCCTGTTCGTGGTGGACGGCGTGCCCCTCGACGGCGGCACCGCCCGCCCCGGCTTTGCTTCGAACGTGCTGGGCAACACCCCCGGCGGCAACCCCCTGAACTTTATCAACGCCAACGACATCGCTTCCATGGAGGTGCTGAAAGACGCCTCCGCGGCGGCCATCTACGGTTCGCGGGGCGCCAACGGCGTGGTGATCATTTCTACCAAAAAAGGGCAGGCCGGCCCGCCGCAGGTAGACCTGTCGGTATCGGCAGGCGTCAGCCGCATCGCCAAAAAACTAAAAGTGCTGAACGCCGCCCGGTACCGGGACGGGTTGCGGAAATACGGCCTGAGCTCGGGCGACTACGGCTCCGACGTGGATGCCCTGGACGCCATTACCCGCACCGGACGTACCCGGAACTACAACGCCTCCATCACCGGCGGCAACAGCGATGGCCGCTACCGCCTTTCGCTGGGCCATATCGACCAGGAAGGCATCGTCCGCAAATCGGGTTTTGCAAAGTACGCCGCTAACCTCAGCGGTTCGTACAAGTTCGGGAAAAGCAAAAAGCTGGGCATCGACCTGGGCCTGCTGACCGCCCAGACGGTGGAAAACCTGGCCCCCATCTCGAGCGGCAACGGGTCGGAAGGCAGCCTCATCGGCGCCGCCCTGCAGTGGAACCCCACCCGCCCGCTGCGCCACCCCGACGGGTCGCTGAACACCATCAGCGGCGGCAGCTCGGACAAAAACCCCCTGGTACTCTCCGAAGGTTTTGACGACAAGGCCAAAACTACCGACATCCTGGCCTCCGTCGCCCCTTCGTATAAATTCACGCCCCACCTCGAGTACAAAATGCAGTACAGCGTGCACTACGGCACCGGCATCCGCCGCACCCAGCTGGCGTCGTACGTGAACATGGCCGCCATGGAAAAGCGGGGCTATGCCGCTTACGGCAACAACGAGCTCCTCACCACCCAGTGGACGAATACGTTGAACTACAACAAAAAGCTGTCGGATCGCTTTTCGGTCAATGCGTTGTTGGGCTATGAATACATGAAGTTCGTGACCCAGGGCGTTTCCGTGGGGGCGCTGGACTTCGCCGGGGGCGATGTGCCGTATACCCACTACCTGCAGTACAGCAGCGTTTCCAGCCGCAGCCTCACCTCCTTCAACGACCCGGAATCGGAGCTGCAGTCGGCCTTCGGCCGTTTGATTGGCAACTATAAGGATAAACTGGTGGTGACCGCCACCCTGCGGGCCGACGGCTCGAGCAAGTTCGGCGCTAATAACAAGTACGGCTATTTCCCTTCCGTTGCCGCGGCCTATAACCTGGGCGGACTTTCCTTCCTGCAGCAAGCCGCCATCAGCAGCCTGAAGTTCCGTGCCGGCTGGGGCCGCACCGGCAACCAGGAGTTCCCCGCCGGCGCCGCCAAGGCCCGCTACGCCTTCACCGGTCCCGGCACCATCGGCCTGGCCAACCTGGCCAACCCCAACCTGAAATGGGAGTCCTCGGTGCAGACCAACGCGGGCATCGACTTCGGCCTGTTCGGGGAACGCCTTTCCGGCAGCATGGACGTGTACCGCAAGAATACCCGGGACATGCTGTTCAACCTGGAAGCCTCCCTGCCCGGCCCCTCCTCCCGCTACTGGATCAACCTGCCGGGCAACATCGTCAATACCGGCACCGAGATCCTACTGAACGGTTCGGTCCTCCGCGGGGGCGACTTCACCTGGGACCTGGGCGTGAACGCTGCCTTCCAGCAAAACCGCCTGACGAACTATACCGGCCCGTTTGTGAACACCGGCGCCCTGAACGGTCCCGGCCTGAGCGGGGTGACCGTACAACGGATCGTGAACGACAAGCCCCTCAATATTTACTACCTCAAACAGTTTACCGGCATCGACGGCAACGGGCAGCCCCTCTACGGCAAGGACGCTGCGGCGGATTATGCCGGCACGCCCAACCCGACCAAGCTGCTGGGCTTCACCACCCGGCTGGGGTACAAAAAGCTCTCCCTGGAAGCCAATATGAACGGCGCCTTCGGCCATTACCTCTACAACAACACCGCCAATGCCGTACTGCCCATCGGCAACTTCGGCAAGCGCAACGTGGACGCCTCCCTGATGGAGCTGCCGGTACCCGAAGCTCTCTCCAGCCCGCTCTCCGCCTCTACCCGCTTTTTGGAAAAAGGCGACTACCTGAAGCTGGCCAATGCCACCCTCTCCTACAAGCTGGGCAACATCGGCTCCACCTTCCGCAACGCCAACCTCTACCTCACCGGCCAGAACCTGTTCTTTCTAACAAAGTACAAAGGCTTCGACCCCGAAGTGAACACGGATAAAGCGGTGGACGGCTTTACCTCCTTCGGCATCGAAGACCAGCCCTACCCTTCGGCCCGTACCCTCCTCATCGGTTTTACCACCTCTTTCTAACTCACCCTCACCCGGACAATTGTTCTATATGAAAAAGATCTTTTTTGCCTTTACCCTCGCCCTTGCCGCCAGCGGCTGCTCCAAGCTGGACGAACAACTGAAAGGCGACCTGACCGAGCAGCAGGCCCTGGCCAACCCCGACATCAATTCTATGCTGAAGGGCTGTTACAACGCCCTGCGTGCCCCCTACATGGATCTGAATACCTTCTTCGCCCTGCAGGAGGTGACCTCCGACGCAGCCATCGTGCCCACCCGCGGGCCCGACTGGGACGACAACGGCCAGTGGCGGGTGCTGCACGCCCACAACTGGAACGCCGACCACATCCAGCTGGCCAGCACCTTCAAAAACCTGCTGCAGGCCCAGTACGCCTGTACCAACCTGCTGCGGTTTAACCCTCCTGCCCGCCAAGCCGCCGAAGCGCGGTTCCTGAGGGCCTTTACCATGCTGTCGGTGCTGGACGCCTGGGGACAGGTGCCCTTCCGCGAAGCCGGGGAGGACCTGCTGCAGCCGGCGAAGGTGCTGCATGCCCCGCAAGCCCTCGACTTCATCATCAGCGAAGCCACCGCCGCCCTGCCCCACCTGCCCGCAACGGGCGCCACCCGGGCCAACCAGGACGCGGCCCGCATGCTGCTGATGAAATGTTTACTGAACAAGGGCGCTTTCCTGGACCGGGCACACCCTTCTTTCGATGCAGCCGACATGGACCGGGTAATTGCCCTGGCGGGCGAGATCAGCGCCACCGGCCGCTATGCCCTTTCTGCCAATTATTACGACAACTTCGCCCCGAAGAACAACCTGCTGTCCAAAGAAAATATCTTCACCGGCGAGAACCTGGGCGGGGTGGAAGGCGGGTTCGTGAATTTTTACTGGAAAGCCGCCCTGCACATCAACCAGGCGCCCAGCGGCTGGAACGGCTTCAGCACCCTCTCGGATTTTTACGACAAGTTTGAAAGCGCCGACAAGCGCCGCGGCGGCGACTATCCCGGCATGACCGAGGTGGCGGGCATCAAGGCCGGCTTCCTCGTAGGCCCCCAGTATGATCAAAACGGCAAGCAACTGGCCGACCGGAAAGGAAATTTGCTGAGCTTTCAACGCGACGTCAGGCTGATCGAAACGGGCCATGACCTGGAAATGAAAGGCATCCGGGCCATCAAGTACCCCATCGACTACGCCCACCCCGAAAGCAATGCCGACAACGATTTCGTGTTTTACCGCTATGCCGACGTGCTGCTGATGAAGGCGGAAGCCCTGTGGCGCAGCGGCCGGGCGGCGGAAGCCCTGGCCCTGGTGAACGAAGTGCGTGGGGTGCGCGGCGTCCGTCCTATGGCCGCCCTGACCGCCGACGGGCTGCTGGACGAGCTGGGACGGGAATTTTACTGGGAGGCCCACCGCCGTACCGACCTGATCCGGTTTGGAAAATGGCTGCTGCCCTGGCAGGAGAAGGAGGCCAGCGACCCCCGCAACCTGCTGTTCCCGATACCGGCCCAACAGCTGGCCGTGAACCCCAACCTGCAGCAAAACCCGGGTTACGCAACGAACTAGTTCCCCAAAAAATTTCTTTTCCGAACTTTTACGTGAAATAGCAGAAACCGATATGAAAAAAACGTTCTCCCGCTTGCTCTGCCTCGTTGCCCTCCTTTCCGCAGGCGCCGTACAGGCGCAAAACGTGGTGATCCCGGTCGTCACCTCCGAAAATGCCCTGGTGCTGCAAACCGATAAGGACAACCGCCTCCGCATGGTCTACGCCGGCAGGCCGCTGCAGCAACCGGCCGAATACGCCGCCATCGCGGGCACGCAGCACTTCAGCAACGACAACGCCGGCATTTACAACTTTGCCTACACGGCCGCCGGCACCATCAACCTGTCCGAACCGGCCCTGCAGGTGACGCATGCCGACGGCAACCCCTCGCTGGAGCTGCTGTACCAGAGCCACCAGGTAACGGACGTGGATGCGAACACCACCCTTACGTCCGTCGTGCTCAAAGACCCCCTTTACCCCTTCCAGGTGACCCTGTTGTACAAGGCCTGGAAAAAGGAGAACGTCATCGAGCAGTGGACGGAGATCCGCCACAGCGAAAAAAAGCCGGTAACGCTGCAGAAGTACGCCTCGGCCAACCTGCATTTTACCCAGAAGGATTTTTACCTCACCTCCTTCCAGGGCGAGTATTTAAAGGAAATGCAGCCGGCGGAAGTAAAGCTGGCGCAGGGCATCCGCACCCTGGATACCAAGCTGGGCACACGGGCCATGCTGCTGCAGACGCCGAATTTTATCGTCTCCTTCGGCGGGCCCGCCCAGGAGAACGAGGGGGACGTGCTGCTGGGCCACCTGGCCTGGAGCGGCAACTTCCGGCTCGACTTCGAAGTGGACAGCTACAAGAACCTGCGCCTGGTGGCCGGCATCAACCCCTTTGCCTCGGCCTACGCCCTGCCCCCCGGCCAGGTGTTTAAAACTCCTTCGCTCATTTACACCTTTTCGCATAAGGGTACCGGTGAAGCCAGCCGCAACCTGCACGCCTGGGCCCGCCGCTACCGGGTGCCGGACGGGCAGGGCAGCCGCCTGACGCTGCTGAACAACTGGGAAGCCACCTATTTCGATTTCGACGAAAACAAGATCACCGCCCTCTTCAAAGATGCCAAAGAGCTGGGCGTGGACCTGTTCCTGCTCGACGACGGCTGGTTCGGCAACAAGTACCCCCGCAACGACGACCATGCCGGCCTGGGCGACTGGCAGGAGAACGTCAAAAAGCTGCCCCACGGCATCGGCCACCTGGTGCGGGAAGCCCAGAAGGAAGGCGTCCAATTCGGCATCTGGATCGAGCCGGAAATGGTGAACCCCAAAAGCGAGCTGTACGAAAAACACCAGGACTGGGTGATCCGCCAGCCCCAGCGGCCCGAGATCTACTACCGCAACCAGCTGGTGCTCGACCTGTCGAACCCCCGGGTGCAGGACTTCGTCTACGGCATCGTGGACAACCTGCTGACCAAAAACCCCGAACTGGCCTTTATCAAGTGGGACTGCAACGCCGTCATCTACAACGCCTACTCGGCTTACCTGCAGCAAAAAGGCCTGCCCCAGTCGCACCTGTACGTGGAATACGTCCGCGGGCTGTACGGGGTGCTGCAGCGCATCCGCGCCAAGTATCCCAAAATACCGATGATGCTCTGCTCCGGCGGCGGGGGACGCGGCGACTACGAGTTCCTGAAATATTTTTCCGAGTTCTGGCCCAGCGACGATACCGAGCCCCTGGAACGCGTGTTCCTGCAATGGAATTACTCCTACTTCTTCCCTTCCATCGTTACCGACAACCACGTGACCAACTGGGGCAAGCAGCCCCTGAAGTTCAAGGTGGACGTGGCCAGCATGGGCAAGCTGGGCTTCGATATCGTGGCCGGCCATTTAAGCGAGGCGGACAAGACCTTTGCGCAGGAGGCGGTGCGCCGCTACCATTCGTTCAAGGACATCGTATGGCAGGGCGACCAGTACCGCCTGGCCAGTCCCCACGAGGGCCCCCTGGCGGCCCTGATGTACGTGGACGCGGCGAAAAGCAACGCCATCGTGTTCCATTACCTGGTCAGCAACCGCTTTTTGCAGACCGCCACCGAACTGCCGGTGAAGTACAACGGCCTGGACCCCGAGAAGAAATACACGGTAACAGAAATTAACCTGTACCCGGGCACGAAATCCACGATCGATTCCGCCAGGGTGTATACCGGCGATTTTCTGATGAAGGTGGGTATCAACCCGGACGTAAGGGGCGCCCGTACCAGCGTGGTGCTCCAGGTGAAAGAAGTGCGGTAACCCTTAAAAATTATTCATGAAACAGTTTTTCTTTGCGCTTATGGCCTCTTTATCCGGTGTATTGCTGCCGTCGGGCAGTCACGCCCAGCAGCAGCCCGCAGGGGCAACCCCCGACAAAAAATGGTGGAAGGAAGCGGTGGTGTACCAGCTCTATCCCCGCTCCTTCCAGGACAGCGACGGCGACGGCGTGGGCGACCTGAAAGGCATTAGCTCCCGGCTGGATTACCTCGAAAGCCTGGGCGTGGACGCCGTCTGGCTCAATCCCATCTACGCTTCGCCCAACGACGACATGGGCTACGACATCAGCGACTACCGGGCCATCATGAAGGAATTCGGCACCATGGCCGACTTCGACGCCCTGCTGAAAGGCCTGCACCAAAGGGGCATCAAGCTGATTATGGACCTGGTGGTCAACCACAGCAGCGACGAGCACGAATGGTTCCGACAATCCCGATCGTCGCGCACCAATCCCTACCGCGATTATTACCATTGGTGGCCGGCGGAAAAAGGAACGCCCCCGCCCCGCTGGAGCTTTTTTGACGTCAACAGCGACGCCTGGAAGTACGACTCCACCACCAATGCCTACTACCTCCACTACTTTTCCCGCAAACAGCCCGACCTGAACTGGGAAAACCCCAAGGTGCGGCAGGAGGTGTACGGCATCATGCGGTTCTGGCTGGACAAGGGCGTGGACGGCTTTCGCATGGATGCCTTCCAGTTCGCCTCCAAGGACACCACCTGGCCCGTGTTGCCGGAAGGTTATCACAAAAACATCATCAAGTATTACGGCATGGGGCCGAACCTGCACGCCTACCTGCAGGAAATGAACCGCGAGGTGATCCGCCACTACGACATCTTGACCGTGGCGGAAGGCGCCGGCAGCACCCTGGAAGACGCCCATAACCTGGTGGACCCCCACCGCAACGAGCTGAACATGGCCTACCACTTCGAAGCCATGGACGTGGGCAACGACCCCAAAGGCTATAAGCTGACGGACCTGAAAAAGGTGTTTTCCAAATGGGACAGCGCTTTTACCGAAAAGGGATGGGTGGCCATTTTCCTGGGCAACCACGACGTGCCGCGGATGCTGAGCAAGTTCGGCAACGACCGCCCACCCTTCCGGGACGTTTCGGCAAAAATGCTCACCACCTTGCTCCTCAGCCTGCGGGGAACGCCCTACTGCTACAACGGCGACGAGATCGGCATGCGGAACATCCGGTTCGACCGCATCGGGGAGTACCGCGACCTCTCTACAATCAACGGCTACCAGCACCTGAAAAGCAAGGGCGGCGATACGGCAGCCTTCCTGGAAAAACAAGCCTTCATCGGCCGCGACAATGCCCGTACGCCCTTCCAGTGGGACGCTTCCGCCCAGGCCGGCTTCACCACCGCAACGCCCTGGCTGAAGGTGAATCCCGATTACCCTACGGTGAATGCGGCGGCCCAGGAAAAGGACCCCCATTCGGTGCTGCACTACTTCCGAAAGATGGTGGGGCTGCGGAAAAGCCGGCCCGTGCTGGTGTACGGGAGCTATGAACTGCTGGACGGGGCGAACGAAAAGGTCTACGCCTATACCCGCACGTTGGGTGGGGAAAAAGTGCTGGTGCTGCTGAATTTCAGTCCGGATAAGGTAAACTGGCAGCTCCCTGCCGGCCTGCGGCTGCAGGCCAAGCCGCTGATCGCGAATTACCCGTTCGCCCCCGCCGGGACCTCCGTTCCCCTCCCGGCCTACGGCGCCGTGATCGTGAACGTGCAATAGCCTTTGACCCAACGACCGAACCAAACGAACAAGGTATGAACTACGACATCCATTCCGGCCTGGGGGCAAAAGCCCTGTCGGTCCTGCGGGCGGCCTCGGCCGGCAGGGGCATCCGGGCGACCACCGAACAAACAGAAAACTACAACAACGTATGGGCCCGCGACAGTGCCGTGGCGGGCCTGGCCCTCCTGGCCGCGGGGCAGCAGGAGTTATACCCTGCCCTGAAGGAATCGCTGGTGCTGCTGCAGCAGGCGGCCGACGGCAGCGGCCAGATCCCCTCCAACATTACGGTCGCCGAAGACGGGCGCATCACCCGGGTCAGCTTCGGCGGTCCCGCCGGGCGCACCGATGCCTCCTTCTGGTGGCTCATCGCCGCCCTGCTGTACCTGCACCGGCAGGAAGATGGGGCGCTGAAAAACGTCGTCTTCCGCCAGTGCACCGCCATTTTTCAACTGGCCAACCATTGGGAGTTCAACCACAACGGGCTGATGTACGTGCCCATGAGCAGCAACTGGGCCGATGAATACGTGACCCACGGCTATGTGCTGTACGACCAGCTCCTGCGCTACTGGGCCCTGGGCCTGGCGGGCAGCTTTTTTCAGCAGGAAAGCTGGCAGGAAAAGGCCCTGTCCGTAAAGGTGGCCATCAAGCAGCACTACCTGCTGGAGGCCGAACTGGACAACAGCCTGTACACGGCGGCCCAGCGCGCAGCGCTGCGCTCCTTCGACCTTTCCCAAAACTTTATCGCCTCCTTTTCGCCCGGCGACCGGGTGGAAAAATACGACGCCTGGTCCATAGCCCTGCTGCTGCTGCTCGACATCCCCTCCGAAGCCTCCACCGCCCGGCTGGTGGCGGCCCTGGTGCAGGGTTTCCGCTCCGCAGGCGGCAGGGGCGTCCCCGCCTTCTGGCCCGTAGTCGATGAAGGCGACGCCCTGTACGAACGGCTGCAGCAGAACCACCACTACCGCTTCAAGAACCGGCCCGGGCATTTTCACAACGGCGGCCTCTGGCCCGTGGTCAACGGCTTCCTGGTGGCCGGGCTGCAGCAGGCGGGCCGGCGGCAGGAGGCCGAAGCGCTGATGACGGCCCTGCACAACCTGCTGGCGGCTGCGCATGCGCAACACCCCTTTGCCGAATATTTTGACCTGCAAACGGCCAGCCCCGGCGGCGTAGGCAACCTGTGCTTCAGCGCGGCGGGCTACCTGCTGGGGGCGCAGGCCCTGGCCGCCCCCGCCGGCCTGCAGCACGCCCTCGGGCTGCCCACCGCCGGCGAAGCCCGGTTCCTGCACCAGGTGCGGGCCGTGGCCGCCGCCATCGTGGAGCAGCTGCCGCTGAACGGGCAGGGCTGCCTGGCGGTGTCCATCGCCGGCGAATCGGGCTGCGGCAAAACCACCCTCGGCACCACCCTGCACGAGCTGCTGCTGGAAAAGGGACACAAGGTATTGCTGCTGCACCAGGACGAATACTTCCGGCTGCCGCCCCGCCAAAACCACGAGGCGCGGCTGCAGGACTTTGACCACATCGGCCCCTCCGAGGTGCGGCTGGACCTGCTGGACGAACACATCCGCCTGGTGAAGGAGGGGGCGGTGCAAAAGCTCATAAGCCCGGTGATGAACTGGGCCACCGACACCGAGGAAAGCCGCGAGCTGGAGGCCGGCGACGTGGGGGTCATCCTGGTGGACGGTACCTACACGTCTTTACTGAAGGCAGTCGACTACCGGGTGTTCCTGTCGGCCACCTACAAAGAGACGCGGCAGAACCGCATTCGCCGGAACCGCGAAACGGTGACCGCCTTCATTGAACAAGTGCTGGAAAAGGAAAGCCGCCTCATCCAGCCCGGGGCCCTGCAGGCCGACGTGGTGGTGGACGCCGGCTGGGAGCCCCGCTTTTGCCGCTGATCCTTGCCCAACAACGAATACCTTCCATATGAACAGCATAAAGCCCAAACTGAGTTTTTTACAGATCGTCAACATGAACGCGGGGTTCTTTGGCCTGCAATACAGCTTTGGCCTGCAGCAGGCCAACATGAGCCCGATCTACTCCTACCTGGGCGCGGAGGAAAGCAGGCTGCCCTACCTGTGGCTGGCGGGGCCCGTAACCGGACTGATCATCCAGCCCATTGTAGGCGCGCTCAGCGACCTGACCGTCAGCCGCTGGGGCCGCCGGACGCCCTACTTTCTCCTGGGGGCCCTATTTTGCAGCCTCTGCCTGTTCCTGATGCCCCACAGCCGGTCGGTCTGGATGGCCGCCAGCCTCCTGTGGATCCTGGATGCCGCCAACAACATTACCCAGGAGCCCTACCGGGCCTTTGTTTCCGACAAGCTGCCGGCCGGCCAGCATCCCCTGGGCTTTCTCATGCAGAGCGCTTTTACCGGCCTGGGGCAAACCCTTTCGTACCTGACCCCTACCCTGCTGCTCGCTTTCGGCGTAAGCAAATTTGCCCGCAATGCCAACGGCATCCCGCTCACCACCCTCATCGCCTTTGTCACCGGCTCGGTGCTTTCCATCGGCTCGGTGCTGTGGACGCTGAAGACCACCAGGGAAATACCCCTTACTGCCGGAGAGGCGGACGCCCTCCGCCGCCGGCCCCGGGGCGGCGGCGCCGCCTTGCGGGAGATCTGGGATGCCCTGCGGGACATGCCGCCGGCGATGAAGCAGATGGTGCCGATGATGCTGTTCAGCTGGTATGCCCTGTTCATCTACTGGATCTATATCGCCAAGTGCCTCTCCCTGTCGGTTTACGGCACCACGGAGGCTTCCGCCGCCGGCTTCCGCGAGGGCGAGCTGCTGGCGGGGCAATTGGGGGCCTGCTACAACTTCATTGCCTTTGCCGCCGCCTTTGCCCTGGCCGCCCTGGCCCGGAAAACGCGCCCCCAGGTGCTGCATGCCTGCTGCCTGGCGGCGGCCGGCGCCGGCCTGTTCGTCCTGCCCTTTATGCACCACCCCGCCCTGGCCTTTCTGCCCATCGCCGGCCTCGGGCTGGCCTGGGCCAGCATGATGGGGACGCCCTACGTGATCCTGGCCGGCTCCATCCCGCCGGAGCGCACCGGCGTGTATATGGGCATTTTCAACCTGTTCATCGTCATTCCCATGCTGCTGCAGAACCTGACCATGCCGCTCTATTACGAATCGTGGCTGCACCACAACCCGGCGCATGCCATCCGGCTGGCGGGCATCCTGTTGCTGCTGGCGGCCGTATCGGCCCTGTGGGTAAAAACCGCCAGGCCCCCAAGCGCCGCTGCCCTAAAAGAAGAAATCAGGGATATTCCGGCGACCAAATAAAAAACAAACCGGGCAGATTAACTAGGTTTGCGGTCATGCAAAAAATCAAGCTCGCCCTGTTGTTCCTGGGGTTCCTCGCGCTCCGTATGGACGCATCGGCCCAGGAAGTGTTCCCCGATGGAACGCCCATTCCGGACTGGTTCCGGCAAAACACCCCTACGGATATCAAAAAGCTGGGAACCCGCTACCGGGTCACGGACTTCAGCGTGAAAAACGACAGTACGGTGCTCCAGACCGAAAAAATACAGGCCGTCATCAACAAGGCCGCCGAAAAAGGCGGCGGCGTGGTCGTGATCCCGAAAGGAACGTTCCTGAGCGGTTCGCTGTTTTTCAAGCAGGGCACCCACCTACACCTGGAAGAAGGCGCCCGCCTCAAAGGCAGCGACGACATCAGCAATTTTCCCCTGTTGAAAACCCGCATGGAGGGACAAACGCTGAAATATTTTGCCGCCCTGGTGAATGCCGACAGCCTGGACGGGTTCACCATCTCGGGCAAAGGCACCCTGGACGGCAACGGCCTGCGTTATTGGAAATCCTTCTGGCTGCGCCGTGCCTTTAACCCCCAGTGCACCAATATGGATGAAATGAGGCCGCGGCTGCTCTATGTCTCCAACAGCCGGAACGTGCAGGTGTCCGGCGTGCGCCTGGTCAACTCGCCCTTCTGGACGAGCCACTATTACAAGTGTGAGAACGTGAAGCTGCTCGACCTGTACATCTATTCGCCCAAGCAGCCCGTAAAGGCACCGAGCACCGATGCCGTGGATATCGACGCCTGCAAAAATTTCCTGGTCAAAAATTGCTATATGTCCGTGAACGATGATGCCGTAGCGCTGAAAGGCGGTAAAGGTCCCCTGGCCGACAAGGACCCGAACAACGGGGGCAACGAGAACATCATCATCGAGGATTGTACCTACGGGTTCTGCCATGGCGCCCTGACCTTTGGCAGCGAGTCCGTCCATAACCGCAACATCATCCTGCGCCGCATCAAGATCCACGACGCGGAGCGCCTGCTGTGGCTCAAAATGCGCCCCGACACGCCCCAGAACTACGAATACGTGCTGGTGGAGAATATTGAAGGCAAGGGCATCGGCAACTTCCTGTTCGTACGCCCCTGGACCCAGTTTTACGACCTCAAGGGCCAGGAGGTTACCGGGACGTCCCAGAGCCGGAACATCACCATGCGGAATATTCATGCGGAATGCGATAACTTTTTCAACGTGGGTGTTCCCGACGGCAAGAGCAATGCGAAGGGATACGCCTATCAATTATCGAACTTTACATTCGAAAACCTGGAGGTGAAAGCCAAGAATTTCCTGCAAATCGATACGTCGATGGTCAAAAACTTCCGGCTCAATAATGTGGTCGTTAACGGGAAGAAGGCCTTTTAAGGCCCTATTTCGTAGCAACAATCATAAACCGGGTGACAACCTGTGAAACTGTCATGCCGAACGCAGTGAGGCATCCCGTCGGGAAAGAAGGAATGCAGCTATTCGAAGGAGGGATTTCCTTTTCCGGAGAAAGGCTTTTCAGGTACCGACGGGATGCCTCACTGCGTTCGGCATGACAGTCTTAAAGCAGCACTTTGCCTTTCTTATCATTGGCAGTGTAGCAGCAAAAGTTTGTTAGCGATGCGTCATTAATCGCATCCTCCAATAGTGCCCATCCCTCATTTTTACGTGCTGCTCATTCCTGCTTTTTTCAGTGGCAATTTGATCTCGATTATGGTCCCTGCCATTGCCGCGCTTTTGGCCACGATGGAACCGCCATGCCGCTCCACGATCTTTTTGCACAGCGCCAGTCCCAGCCCCGCCCCTTCATATTTATCTTTTGCATGCAGCCGCACAAAAGTGCCAAAGATCTTTTCGGCATACTTCTGTTCAAAGCCGATGCCGTTATCCTGCAGGTCCATGCAGACAAAGGCTTTTCCCTGGTGCTCCAGTATTTCGGAAGTAATGGTAATGACCGGGGGCACACCGGCCCGGGCAAACTTGAGGGAGTTGCTGATCAGGTTATAAAAGAGCTGGTGCAGCATGACCGGCGCTCCTTCCAGCCGGGGCAAGGGGCCATAATGGAGGGTAGCGCCTGTTTGCTGGATGGCCAGCTCCAGGTCAAATTCCACGCTTTTGATCACTTCGTTCAGGTCCACCGGCTCATATATTTCTTCCCAGGCGCTGATGGTCGAATACGTCAGCACGCCGTCGATCATGGCAAAGATGCGGTTGGCGGCGGTTTGCACCCGGCTGAGGTAAAACCGGCCGGTTTCTCCCAGCTCTTCATGGAATGCTTCCTCGATGCGGTTGACAAAGGTTTTTATTTTGCGGACGGGTTCTTTCAGGTCATGGGACGACACATGCACAAATTGCTGGAGTTCTTCGTTGCTGCGGTGCAGTTCTTTGGTTCGTTCCGCCACCATTCGTTCCAGCTGTTCGGAAAAGGTCTTTTGGTCATGGATATCGGTACAGGTGCCAAACCATTTGGTGATCGCCCCGGTCTCGTCCCGCAGCGGCAGCGCCCTGGCCAGGAACCAACGGTACGGCCCGTCGTGGCGCCGGATGCGGTATTCGATTTCGTAGGGCTCGCCGGTGGCTAAGCAGTGTTGCCATAACTGCCAGGTGCGCTCCTGGTCATCGGGATGATAGATTTGATGCCATCCTGATCCTTTTGCTTCATCGTAGGTGAGACCGGAATAATCGAAATATTGTTTATTATAATAATAATGATAGCCGTCGGGCCGGGTCAGCCAGATGATCTGGGGCAGGAAGTCCATAGCGGACTGGAATTCCTTCTGGCTTTCCTCTACTTTTTTGCGGGCCACCACCTGGTCGGTGACGTCGATCGCCACCGCGATGATCTTCGTAACGGCTCCCTCCCGGTTTTTGATCGGTTCATAAACAAAGTTCAGAAAAACGGTTTCCATCCGGTTATTGCGGGGAAGGGAAACGGGCATTTCATTGGCGGTAAAGCGCTTCCCGGTGGCATACACCCGCTGGACCACCTGCTTCAGTCCCTGTTCGCCCGCTTCGGTCAGCACGTCAAATACCGGGCGGCCCATGATGTCCCCGGGATGCTTGTCCAGGAGCTCCAGCATGCGGTCGTTGGCCACTTCCATCACAAAGGAAGGGCCGCTGCCGATGCACATGGCCACAGGAGCCTGCAACACCAGGTTCCGCAGGTTGCTTTCGCTTTTTTGAAGGGCCTCCTCGGCTTCCTTTTGTTTCGTAATATCCAGCATGACCCCCGCCAGCCGGTAGGCCGTCCCCTGCTCGTCAAAAAAGGTCTTCCCTTTGGAACGTATCCACCGCAACCGGCCATCGGTGACGCCGATGACCCGGTATTCGTTTTCATACATCCCGATCTCCGGGTCCAGGGCTTTCTGAATGGCGGCCTGTGTCCGCTCCCGGTCTTGGGGATACAGGGCGCCCAGATATACGCTGAAGTCCACTGGTGCGTCCGGCGGCAATCCGAACAGCTCTTTCGCACGGGCCGACCATTTTAAGTTGCCTGTCCGGGGGGTATAATCAAAATAACCCAGTTCGCCGCCTTTCATGGCCAGGAGCAACTGCTCTTCGCTCTTTTCCAGGGCTTCTTCCGTCCGGCGCTGTTCGGTAATGTCGGTATTGGTGCCGAACCACCCGAGCAGCGTGCCGTCCTCTTTGCGTACCGGCAGGGCCCGGGAAAGAAACCAGCGGTATTCGCCTTCCCGGCTGCGCAACAGGAAAATATCCTCCCAGGCACTGCCCGAATCAAAAGCCTTTTGGATGCGGTATACGACCCCTTCCACCAGGTCGGGATGGTGCACCTTTTGCCACCCCCAGCCCAGCATTTCTTCGGGCGTGGTGCCCGTATAATCATACCAGCGGTCATTGTACCAGTAGATGTAGCCCGTTTCATCGGTCATCCATGCCAGTTGGGGAATGGAGTTGGCCATCGTGCGGAAGCGCACCTCGCTTTCCTGGAGCGCCTGCCCGGTTTTTTTGAGGTCCGTAATGTCCGAATGGGTCACCAGCACACTGCCGTAGTCGTTGTTGGAGGTGATCGTCGTCAGGCAAACGATCTTTCTTCCCTGAAGCGTTTGCAGCACATATTCCGCCTGGAAACTTTTGTCGTTGCGGGCGATGGCCACCATTTCATCGATAACGGCCGGCAGGCTTTCCTCCGTAAAAACCACCGATGGCTCCTGCAGCAGCTGCGCCTTGCTTTCCGCTTCGAACATTTTTAAAGAAGCGGGATTGGTATCGTTGACGGTCACCAGCGCGAGCAGGCGGTACACTTCTGCTTTGTTTTCCTGCAGGTGTCGTTTTAATCCGTTGCCGTATTGCTGCCGCAGCTTTTCCAGGGCCGCCACGGTCCGGGAATAGTCTTTTTCCCAGATAGAGACCTGGACTGCTTCGAAAATGTTTTGAAAACGTTCTTCCGCCTTTATTTTCCTTTGCTCTGCTTTTACCAGGGCCGTGACGTCTTCCGTAATATGGATAATGTACTGCAACTCGCCCGCTGCATTAAAAACCGGCCGGTTGCCCGACCGCCAGATCTTGAACACAAAGCCGCCGTTAGGGTTGGGAACATCATAGCGCAGCTCACCCATGCTGTGTTCCTGCTTCTGTTCGATTACGTGGAACAGGGAGGCCCTCAGGTTTTCTACCCCGGTAGAACCCTGCAGGTTGGGGTTATCGGGAAAGGCTTCGAATACCCCCTTGCCCAGGAGCTCCTCCCGGCGGGTATACGTCGCCTTCAGGTAGCCTTCCGTAACCCCGACAATGGTGAACCGGGGCACGTCCGGCAACAGGATCAGGTAGTTATCCGGTGCCGCATTCAGGATCCCTAAGGCATCCTGCTGTATATCGTATACGCTTTGCATGGGTTGGTTCTTTACAGCCGATCGTTCCCGCTGGCCATTCAAAAAATAGGTTGCCGAACTGTTGCAGGTCCAGGCACCCGGAGAGGGCGCAATTTTCATTCCAGCGGGATCCTCTATTTGTCACCAATGCAGGAAGCTCATCTGCGGCGTACCACCCGCAGGCCGGCCGGCAGGAGGGAAAACCCGATGGCGGCAGCGCCCAGGACGACCCCGGCACTTACCAGGAACACCTCGTTTAAAGCGGTATGGCTGGCTACCAGCCCCAGCACCGGGTTGGCCACGCCCAGGGCGAGGTCCAAAAAAGCCGTATAAGCACCCATGGCCAGCCCCCGGCTTTCTGCCGGCGCCCGCCGCACGGCTTCCACGCCAAAGCCCGGGTAAACGAGGGAATAGCCCAGCCCGGTTACGGCCGCCCCGGCAAAGGCCACTGCCGGCCCCGGGGCCAGCCAGATGACGGCCAGGCCCAGGGCTTCCACCAGGGCGCTGACAAAGGCCACCTTTCCGCCGCCGACCGCATCGGCCAGATGGCTCAGGAACAGCCGGGCGATGACGAAGGCTACGGCAAAAGTGGTAACGGCGAGCCAGCCCATCGGCCAGCCCTGCCGGGTAAACAGGAGCACAACAAAGGTGCTGATGGCGGCAAAGCCCAGGCTGCTGAAGGCCAGGCCCATGCCGGGAAGGGCCACGGCGCCCACCACCCGTACAATGGAGGGGCGGGAGGACGCCGGTGGTGCGGTAAAGGGTTGACGGAGGGCGAACAGCAGCACCAGGAGCGAAACCAGGGTGGTAGCCACCGCAATCGCGCCAAAGCCGTAGCGGCCATACATCAGGGTGCCCAGGGGCGCACCGGCGGCCAGCGCCACGTACATCGCCGTTCCGATCCAGGCCATGACCCTGCCGGTGTTCTGCGGTCCGCCGGCGGCCAGTCCCCAGCTTAGCGCCCCGGTGACGATAAAGCTTTCCGCCCCTCCGAATACCGCCCGGCCCAGGAGCAGCAACAGGACCGACACCTCCGGGTGAGAAATGAACTGCAGGGAGGCGAAATACAAGAAGCCGGCCGCCAGCCCGAGCACCAGACCGATGAGCACCGCCCGTTTACCGCCATAGCGGTCGGCCTGGGTGCCGGCCCAGAAGCGGGAGAGCAGGGCGGCGGCAAACTGGGCGCCTGCCACCAGGCCGACGACGAAGGTGTCGAAGCCCAGGCGGTTGTGCACGTAAACGGGCAGGACCGTCATGGTAAAGCCCGTCACCAGGAAGGCGGCGGAAACCGCTGCCATGATCGGCAGCAGCAGGACCACGAGTGGTTGGGCAGGGGTGCTGCCGTTCTGCTCCTGCTGCGTCTTCATAATTTTTAAATGAGTTGGTTCTTTCATCTCTTGTTCATAATCCCTGAATTTGGTAACATCTCTCAAAGGTAGTGGCGCCTGTAGCCCTGCCGGTAATGATTATCAAACCAATGCTTAAGCCTTTCAAACCTCGTCCTGGGCACCGGGATTTAGAAATTCAGGCCGAAGCTTTCTGCTGCCAGCACAGCGCTCCATTGGTGAATAAGCTTTTTATAAGCCCTGCCTACCGGCATGATGGCGCGGTCCAGGTCAAAGAGCCCCAGGGGATTCACCCGTCCCGCATCTTCACGCAGGGCGGTGTCCCAGTCCACCTGGTGCAACAGGCTGTACCAGGTAAATCCCACCACCGGCACTCCGTCCCGCTTTAGCTGGTGCACATTTGCCCATTCCTTGTACAGCCAGTACACACAGTTGGGCGAAGCGATATTGGTCTCGGTATGCATGATCGGCAGGCGGTAGCGGCTGTAATACTGGTGGGTAATGACATAATAGCCAAAGATCTCTCCCGAGGGTTCCGTGGTGCCATCCGGGTGCACCAGGTGTTCGTTGGTAACGTAATAATCATTGCCCATAATGCACCTGGCCTTTACCTGGTTGGTCCCGAACCACTGGTATTCTTCCTGGCTCATGCCATTTTCCAGCAGGTATTGGTACATGGTGGCGGAGAGCGGGTAGCCGTAGGTAAGGTCCAGGGAAAGGAACCTTTTTTCATTCAGGAAGTTGGCCACCTTCTGGGCCTCCGGGGCTGCCGGGTGGAAGAATTCGGAGGATTCGCTTTGAATAAAAACAGCATGGGGCTGTTCTTCTAAAATGGCGTGCATGGCCAGCACGTTTGCCTTGCAGCAATGTTTTAACGCGGTCACAAAGCTTTTTTCATCCTGCAGCCGTTCGTTCCACCAGCCATAGAGGGCGGAAAAAGTGGCCGCGATAAAGATCTCGTTGATCGGCGTATAGTACACCAGGTAGGGAAACCGCGCTGCAAAGGCTTTGGCATAGCGGGCAAAAAGCTCCGGGAAATCCGGGTTCTGAAAATCCCCGATCCAGTCCGGCACCCCGAAATGGCATAAGTCCACAATGGGAATAATGCCCAGTTCCCGGAGGCGGTGAAAGGTAAGGTCGGTAAACGCCCAATCATACCGGTCCGGGCCCTGGTGCGTTTGGTAGTAAGGAGGGCCGTAGCGCAGGTAGGTGATACCTAATTCCTTTACGAGCTGGAAATCACGTTCCCAGTGGGTGTAATGCCCTGTTTTTTCCATTTCATCCACCCGTTTGTACCTGCCATCCGGCAACCGGATCGTCGGATAGCTGTTTTCTATACCGGTGGCAAAAAGGAAGCTGTCGGATAACAGGTATTTCATGTTGGAAAAGTTTAGGGTTCAAACGCCTGCTTTCTTTCCGTGCTCCGCGCCCTGGCCGAAGGGCCGAACAGGCCGGGGCCTGCCTCATTAGGTAAAGGTAGGACGCCGGCCGGTTCCAACAGCATGGGCAGCACAACGGCTCCGACATTGCGCCGGGCGCCTAATTCTGATCGGGCTGGGGTGTATAGCGTAGGTAGGGCTTGATCACGGTTAGGCCCTTGGGAAAGCGTTGCAGTGCCTCTTCGGTAGGGATAGAGGGCAACACGATCACGTCTCCGCCCCATTTCCAGTCGGCCGGTGTGGCCACGCCGCTGCCGGCGGTGAGCTGCAGCGAATCGATCACCCGCAGGATCTCGTTGAAGTTGCGGCCGGTGGAGGCCGGGTAGGTCAGGGTCAGCTTGATCTTTTTATCCGGCCCGATAATGAAGACCGAACGCACGGTGGCGGTGGCCGAGGCGTTGGGGTGGATCATGTCGTACAGTTCCGATACTACCCGGCCGGGGTCGGCGATCAGGGGAAAGTCAACGGAGCAGTTTTGGGTTTCGTTGATGTCCTCCACCCAGCCAAAGTGGTCCTGTACGCCATCCACGCTCACCACCAGTACTTTCACGCCGCGTTTTTTGAATTCTTCATTCAGCTGGGCCGTCCGCCCGATCTCGGTGGTGCAGACCGGCGTAAAGTCGGCGGGGTGTGAGAGCAGGAGGCCCCAGCTGTCGCCCAGGTACTCATGAAAATCGATCTCCCCAAAGGTGGTTACTGCTTTGAAATTGGGAGCTGTATCTCCAAGTCGTAAACTCATATGTTATAGATTTTTTTTAAGAAAGGAAATCTTTTCTCCCGCAAGCAGGCGCCGTAACGGGAAAAGGTAAAATTAAAAACCGGTGGGGCTGCTGCTATGGCACTGGATGGAGCGTTTATGGGACTATTTACTGGTCCTTCAAAAATAATGGTATCGGGTCTTACCCTTACCGTGTTGCGCAGCTATACGCTTAACGCTTCTTTTTCAAAAAAGATTCACCTCCAAAAGCGGTGCGTTCGCCGAAGGAACAGGGTAAATCCCTCACTGCCGTTCTATCTTTGACTGGTCAAACGATCCGATACCTGTTGAAGGCCTGAATATCCAAAAAAACCAAATCCAATTCGTCAAAACCGACCGTTTCCAATTTCCTGAAAAAGCCCGTTTTATCCGTAAGTACCTTTTGAAAATTTCCAATCCTGAAAAACCAAAGGCGTCTGTATCCTGAACCGACGAACTTGTTAACGCCTTATAAATCTTCCCCTCTCTCCGGAGGGGATTTTTGTTTCCGGAAGTTAGTTTGGATGAAAAGGAAAAAACGAAGATGGCGGTCGAATTGCAGGCTGCCAGGTAAACGCAAGCTTACCCGATCCATGAGGTTCACTCTTCTCTTCAGCGGCCTGGCTTCATGGGCGGAGCCCACCAATAAAAAAAGCTCCCGACAGTGGAGCTAAACTGTGCAGAGCCTGCAAAGGGTAAGTAAGCCAACGGGCAACCAATGTGGTTGCCCGTTGGCTTACGGGATTTGAATATAGATAAATGGGAAGTAGCACTCTGGACGCCTTCCGTGGCCGCTGACAAAAGCAGAACTGGCTAGGGACCTCGCCCTCCAATAATGCCACTTTCAACAGGTTGCATAAAGTACTATACACTACCCATTATTTACTTCTTGTAATTATCATTAAAAGTTGAATTTCCTGGTGTTCCTGAAACAGCTTGTAAAGCATGTTTCTTACTCAAATTGTAGGATATTCCTATAAATGGACGTGCAACGAATTTATCTACTGTAGGAATCGTGAACGTATTGAACTTGATTTCCGGTGACCGTAACATGTACACCCGATCTTCCTCATCTATTTCATCCAACTTTTCCCGAGGGTATTGTTTTAGTTCGCGGTCGAAAAATTCGAAATTACTAGCTGACACATCAAGATGTTTAATAGTACCGAATCCAAATCCTCCGTGAACGATTAATCTTTCTGTCTTGCCGAAATGAAGTGATAAGCCTGTAAGAACTTGTAATTTCTGATTTCCAGAATACGCCACTCCAATGCTGCCTCCCACATTGACCCAAGCTGTGCCATTTCTTGGTATCACGTTTACCATGCCACCAAATGCGAAGTTTGTTTTCCCATCGTCCTGCCTTGTAACTCTTATCAGATCAATGCCGCCACTTGTATCGAGTAATACCTTGTTGTACAGATTATCTGTCAATCGAGTTCCAAAAAAGCCAATGCTAAAATCTACTTTCAAACCTCCTTTCAACCAAAAATCATAGTTGTATGTTTGTGAACTATTTGTGACTTTGTCGTCTCGTTTTATTGTGTACCTTATTAGTATAATACTCCCGGTTTTTTGGACAGGCAATTAAAGTAGATATTTGTAAACTTTTAAACCTGTCAAATGAGTAAAAC
>NZ_JBBBEI010000044.1:0-26088 GCF_037132455.1 Huijunlia imazamoxiresistens
AGTGGCTTCGTTTGATAGATCAAAGCTACGCCGCTAAACCGGGCAGTAAAGGTTGGTTTCGGTGAACACGGCAGAGCAGGGGTTGAAACCGGGCGCATGCACCTTTTTTTGCATTCAAGGCCGGTGAAACCGGAATTTCAGCCGATGAAAAGGCACCTACACATCAGCCTCAGCCATTTAAACAATACAATTAATTATACTATACCACACCCCCTGCTGTTTTTCCGGCAAGACGGGATAAATTGCGGTCACTCAAACTCAGCAATATGAACAAGTCAGCTATTCCTTCCATGCCCCGGTTTTTCGACCGCTACATCCTCCTGGCGGAAGACGCCCCCGTTACGGAAGTGCTGGAAAAGCACCAGGCCTTTGAAAGCGCTATCGACGCCGATACCCTCAAAAGGCTCGGCGACAAGCGGTATGCCCCGGGAAAATGGACCGTAAAAGATATCCTGCAGCATATCATCGACAACGAGCGGGTACAATCGTACCGGGCGCTGCGCATTGCCCGTAACGACCAGACCAGCCTGCCGGGCTACGACGAGAACCTGTTTGCGGACCACGCCCAGACGGAGCGGCGGACCGTGGACGACCTGCTGGAGGAATTCCGCCTGGTACGGCGCTCCAGCATCCTGCTGTTCCGCAGCCTTCCCCCCGAAATGCTGCTGCGCGAAGGCACCTGCAATAACATTACGATCTCCCCCCTGGCCCTGGGCTTTATGCTGGCCGGGCACCAGATCCATCATGTGAATGTTCTTAAGGAGAGGTACCTGGCGTTATAAGGAGTTCCTGAGTTTCTAAGTTCCTGAGTTATCGTAACTCCGGTGGGAACAGCCTGGATACACATCAAACTACAAAAGTCTTGAAGACTTTTGTAGTTTGTGCCGAGCCCAGGAACTCCTGAACAGGAGAATGCTTAACTCAGAAACTCAGGAACAAAGGAACTCAGGAACTTTAAGTAAGTGTTAATTTTACACATACTATTCACATTTGGGCGGTTACTGCAGGGCTGTCTTTCCCTACCTTTGGCCGGGCCTGAAAACCGTGTGCCGCCGAGCATTTGTGGGGCCCCGTATTTTTAAAATTTTCAATTTAATGAAGAGAACAAATCTATTGGTGGCCGGTGCCGCTACCCTTTGCCTGCTGTCTTCCTGCGTGAGCAGCAAAAAACTGAAAAAGGCGCAAGCCGATTACGCAAAGCTGAATGGCTTTTATACCCAGGTGCAAACCGACCTGAAAAAGTGCCGCGATGAGGAAGAGGCCAATGCCCGCCTCCGCGCCCAGCTGGAATCCGAACTGGCCAACACGAAGAACCAGTCGAAGATGCTGACCGACAACAATACCGTGATGATCAACCAGCTGAAAGACCTGTCGGTGATCTCCAGCGCCCAGGCCGAAAGCATCAAAAAATCCCTGGAAAACATCGGCTCCAAAGATGCTTACATCCAGGGGCTGCAAAGCGCCATGGCCCGTAAAGACTCCCTGAACATGGCCCTGGTGATGAACCTCAAAGGCGCCCTGCAGGATGCCAACAACGACATCGACATCAAAGTGGAAAAAGGCGTGGTATTCATTTCCATTTCCGATAAAATGCTGTTCAAAAGCGGCAGCTACAACATAACCGACAAGGCCATGACCGTACTGGGCAAGGTGGCCCAGGTGCTCAACAACCGCCCCGAGATCGAATTCATGGTGGAAGGCCATACCGACAACGTGGCGTTCCGCGGCGGCGAACTGCAGGACAACTGGGACCTGAGCGTGAAAAGAGCCACTACCGTGGTGCGCACCCTGCAGAACCAGTTCAAGATCGACCCCAAGCGCATGACCGCCGGCGGCCGTGGCGAGTATGTGCCGCTGACCGGCAACGAAACCGCCGAAGGCAGAAGCACCAACCGCCGTACCCGCATCGTCATCCTGCCCCAGCTGGACCAGTTCTTCCAATTGCTGGAAACCAACAAGCAGAACTAAGCGATCGCTTCTATTTACCTGATTTATATAAAGACCGGCCCTCCCGCCGGTCTTTTCCATTTCCAGCCCAATTCCCAATTAACCAATTCTCCAATTAACCCGATTCTTCGTACCTTATTGAAAAATACGCCGCCATGTCACACAGCCGTAAACGAGCCGGTCATCCCGTTCCTGTTCACCCGGCTTCCAAACCCACCCATGCACCGGTAAAGCAACGCGCCAACGGAAGCATGCTTTTTGCCTTTTTGTTCGGCGCCTTCGGGTTGCTGATCGCCCTGTTTGCCGCCAATGCCCACCCCGCCGCCCTGGTGGCCGGCGCCCTTGCCGGTGCCGCCATCGGTTATTACATCGGCAGGAATATGGAAAAGGAAATGGCGAAGAAATAAGCCCGGTATTCTTTCCCTAATTTTACCGGCTTAGAACCATCTCCATGACGATTCGAATTTTTGTAACCGGAGGCACCTTCGACAAGGAATACAACAAGATCACGGGACAATTGTACTTCAAGGATTCCCACCTGCCCGAAATGCTCCGGCTGGGCCGCAACCTCGTACCCGTGGAGGTGCGTACCCTGATGATGATCGATAGCCTGGATATGACCGATACCGACCGGGAACTGATTGCCGATCAATGCCTCCGGGCCGCCGAGGACAAGATCATCATCACCCACGGCACCGATACCATGGCCGAAACGGCCCGCATGCTGGCCCAGAAGAATATCGGGAAGACCATTGTGCTTACCGGCGCCATGATCCCCTATAAATTCGGCAGCTCGGACGGGTTGTTCAACCTGGGCAGCGCCATGGCCTTTGCCCAAACCCTGCCCCCGGGTGTGTACGTGGCCATGAACGGCCGCTGCTTCGAGGCGGGCAACGTGCGCAAAAACCGGGAGACCGGCGAGTTCGAGGAGCTGACCCCAAAAAAGTAAAAAGAGAAGGTACAAGACCCGGCGGTCCCACCGGGCACAAAAAAGTCCTGCAGGACTGCAGGACTTTTTAAGCGTTTATGAAGCGGATGCTTAGGCGACCTTTTGCTCGGTAACCACTTCTTTCCGGGTGATCTCCTGTAAAAAAGCCACTTCCGCGGCCCGGTAGGGTTCGCCGCCGGTGCGGAAAATATCATGGAACCACAGTTCCGGTTCGTTTTCGTATGCCAGTTCCCAGGAATCCCAGGGGCAGTGCGTTTGCGACTTGCCCTGCACAAATCCCCAGTTATAGGCGCCGACACCATGCTCTTTCAGCAGGGGCAGGATCTCCTGGAAGGTGCTGTCGAATGCCCGGGCCATATACTCGGTACACAGCATCGGGCGGCCGTACTTTTTCAGCGACAGCAGCCGCCGTTCCATGCCTTCGCGGTTCTCGTAGCAATGGAAGCTCAGCACATCACACTGGGTAAACATGAAATGGTCCAGCTCCGAGAGGCTGTCCAGGTCCGACCACTGCCAGGGCGCCATGGTCAGGGGCTGCACCGGGTCCAGGGCACGGATCCAGTTGATGGCCTTCTTCAGCAGTTGCAGCGAAAGCTCCGCTTTGTGCTGCACATACTGGTCGTCCTTATAAGAAGCAAGGTTCATGTTGTCCGGCTCGTTGTAAACGTCCCAGATCAGCACGCGCTCATCATTTTTAAAATGGCTCACGATACCCTGCACGTAACCGCGCAGCCCATCGTAGCGGGAGGCATCGTTCAGCACGTCAAAGCCGGGGCATTGCACCCAGCCACTGTTGTGTACGTTGTGGCGGGGTTCGGGCTGCAGGCCGGCCTTGGGGAAGGGATCCCACACAGCGTCAAAAAAGACGAACATGGTGCGGATGCCGTGCTTCCAGGCAATGCTTAAAAACTGGTCGATCCGTTGCAGGTAAGCCTGCGGATCCTGCTCCCATACGAGGTGGTGCAGGAATACCCGGATCGTATTAAAGCCCAGGCCGGCAGCCCAGCTCAGCTCTTTATCTATAAGGAAGGGATCGAAGGTTTCGGCCTGCCACATTTCCAGTTGGTTGATGGCCGTGGCGGGAATATAGTTGCAGCCTACCAGCCAGCCATTCTTCTCCGACCATTCATTGGCTCTTTCTCTCGACCAGGGATGGGCGACTTCGGAGTTCAGCTCCATAACGGGAGTGGGATGTTCGTTGTGACGCATAGGATGAATATTTTGGAATCAGGTGGATATTCTTGTTCGTTCTGACAACCCAAAATAACATCATAGAGGAACCGCTGCCTGCCGGATTTGGAGTTATAGGCCTTTTTCATCGGCGAAAGCCCCTTTTTGAAAGTTGGATGCTGTAAAGCTCGCCTATCGAATGAAAACCACTCACTTAAATATTATAAAATCAGGGATCAAAACGAGGTTGCGGCAAGGCCGGAAAGGTCCTTTTCAGCAGGAGCGCCGGCACCCGCAACTACTTCTACAATCGTAGATAACCGCCGGAACGGAAACAGGAAGTAGGGTCAATGCTGGTCGGCATGGGTAAACTGGGCCGTGGTCAGGTGCAGGCCTTCACCGATCTCTTCAAGCATCTGCCGGTTGAAGGCGTCCAGGTCTTTGGGCCCGCGGCTGGTGACCAGCCCGTTGTCGGTGGCCACATCCTTGTCCACCCAGTTCACGCCGGCATTTTTCAGGTCGGTTTTAATGGAGGGAGCTGAGGTCATTTCCCGGCCGGAGATCATGCCGGTTTCGATGAGCAGTTGCGGGGCATGGCAGATGGCGGCCACGGGCTTGCCCTGCTCGAGGAAATGTTGCGCGAACGCCACACAATCGGCATTCAGGCGCAGGCTGTCGGCATTCAGCACGCCGCCGGGCAGCACCAGGGCGTCGTACTCTTCCGGCGAGGCCTGGCCCAGCGGAACGTCTACGGGCACTTCGGCACTCCAGTGGTCGTGGTCCCAGCCCCGCACCTTGCCCCCTTGCGGCGACACGATATGGACAAGGGCGCCTGCTTCCTGCAGGGCCTGCATCGGACTGGTGAGTTCCACTTCTTCAAAACCGTGGTCGGTAAGAATGGCTACTTTTTTACCCTGAATGCTTCTGGCCATAAAAAAAGATTTTTCCCACTACAATTTACGATATCCGCTGAAAATTGCAGACCAGGCTTTGCCCCCTGCGCCGCTTTCGGGGACAACGGAAAATGTTGTGTATTTTCCGGCCCTTTATGAACCGATATTCTTTTCTTTTCGTGGCGGCGGCGGCCTGCCTGCTGGGGGCCATGGGTTGCCAGCGCAACCCGTATGCGGCCGCTAACAAGCTGTACAAAAAACAGGCGAAGGCCTTTTCGAAGGTCATCCGCAAGGCGCCCCTGGCCGACAGCCTTCCCCAGATGGGACCTTGGGTGGGCACCACCAATTTCAATTTGCGCAAGCCCAATTTCGTCATCATCCACCATACGGCGCAAAACAGCTGCGCCCAGACCCTGAAGACCTTTACGCTGCAAAAGACCCAGGTGAGCGCTCACTACCTGGTGTGCCGCGACGGCACCATCCACCACCTGCTGAACGACTATTTGCGGGCCTGGCATGGCGGGGTGGCCCGCTGGGGCAACGTTACCGACATCAACTCCACCTCCATCGGTATCGAGTTGGACAATAACGGCAGCGAACCCTTTACCGATCCGCAGATCGGCAGCCTGCTGGAGCTGCTGCAAACGCTGAAAAAAGCCTACGGCATCCCGGCGCCTAATTTTATCGGCCATGCCGACATCGCTCCTTCGCGGAAGGTAGACCCCAGCCGGCTGTTCCCCTGGGACCGCCTGGCCGCCGACGGCTTCGGGCTGTGGTATGGCGATACTACCTGCCTGCAGGTACCCGCGCACTTCAGCCCGGCCACGGCACTGCGCCTCATCGGCTACGACACCCGCGACAGCCTGGCCGCCGCCCGGGCGTTCCGGTTGCATTACCTGCGTGATTCGGGCCTCCTGCTCGACGAGCCGGCCCAAAAGATCCTGTATTCGCTGCAACAGCTCTCCCAATAATACGCCCAGCAGAATTACCGACGGGCGGCCGTATCATAAACGGTGCCCTTGCCGGAGGGGGAGTCGGTATTGTAGATGTTGGTATTGGCGGTGCTGTCGCCAATCATGGATTCGTTGGTGGGCGTATTGTTGATGCTTTCATCCACGGTTCCCATATTGTGCTGATGGTCGTCGCCGGTACCTTTATCGTCATTGCCGCCACAAGCCCACAGGGCGCTGCCCAGGAGGGCCATTGCCAATATTTTCTTCATAGCCAAAGGTTTAATACACGCCGTTTTGCCGGCGCGCCTGTAGCCGCTCCAATTTCTCTGCCATCTTTAACAAGTTTACGGGTTTACAGGTTTTACGGGTTTACGGGTTCGCTTTGGAGGTACAGGCGTTCCCTTTACACTCAATGTTTTATATTATCCATCTTCATGAGGGCAGCTCTTCCACTGAAATGCAGGCAGGCTTTGCGTTTTATTACAAATTTTAATTTGTATCTTACTGAGAAATTAAACGAGGCTTCTTATGAAGATATTTTTACTTTTTCTTTCTTTCGTGTTTTCCTCCCTCCAGGGTAGCACCCAGAACGGCGGGGGCGGCGTCAATGCCCTGCCGGCGGGTAAATACGAAACCATGGTGAAGCCCAACGGCGGCAAATGGAACAAAGGCGATATCGTATTGCTTCCGGGCAACCGCTACAAGCTCACCACCAGCGAAGATGAAGGAGAGTACAAATTCAGCGAGATGGCGCAACGCATCTTTTTTGTATCGGGGCCGTTAAAGACGGTTTTTGCCAAAACCGCTTTGTCGGGCAATAAGCCCGTAATCATCATCCCGGCGGCTGAAAACGAACAGCAGGGGCTGAAACTGGCTGCCGCCGATGTGTACGGCTACCTCAAAAAATAACGGCGCCACCGGTGACCGGAGGGGTACTTACCGGTTTTTCACTGCATTTCCAGCCCGGGCGCCCTCGAAAGCCCGGAAAATACGCTTTTTCTCAAAAAAACATTGGTCGCCAATAGAGTATCGAACCAAAAAGATGACCATCTTTGCATCCCTTTGATAACTTTTATTCATATTACGAATCCGGCACCGTGAGCATCCTGTTACATATCGATACTGCCGTACAAACGGCTTCTGTTTGCCTGGCCGAAAACGGTAATCCCATCGGTTTGGCCCAAAATCCCTCCCAAAGGGATCATGCCGCCTGGCTGCAGGCGGCCATTGCCGACCTGCTGCGGCAGAACGGTTTGTCCCTGAAACAACTCGGTGCCGTGGCCGTCAGTGCCGGCCCGGGTTCTTACACCGGCCTGCGGGTGGGCATGGCTACCGCCAAGGGACTGTGCTATGCCCTCGACCTTCCCCTGATTACCATTAACACCTTGAAAATGATGGCCGTCGCGGCCCTGGATGCGGAAGCAGACCTGCTCTGTCCCCTGATCGACGCCCGCCGGATGGAAGTCTTTACTGCCGTGTTTGACAAGGAACTCAACGAGATAATTGCCCCTTATAACTGCATTTTAACCGATTCCAGCTATAAAGAACTGCTGGACAAGCAATCTATTGCTTTTTTTGGCAATGGAAGCAACAAATTAAAGGAGTTAATCAAGCATTCAAATGCTGCCTTTAAGGAGGTCAACGCCAGCGCGGAACATATGACGTTTTTGTCGTACCGGGACTTTCAGGAGAAAAAATTTGCCGATCTGGCCTATTGCGAGCCCTTTTACGGAAAAGATTTTTTTTCTCCTACCTTTAAAGTGCCCGAAAGACAATAAATATGGGCGATTAATGTTATAACTTAGTGTCTTGTATAATAAATTTGCAACCCTGTTAAGTAACTCTTTATGAATAATGAAACTGTAGAAAATTCCGCCTTACCCATGAACGGCGAATTGAAAATTGATGTAATTCAACTGAAAAAAGCAGCCCTCATCCTGAGAGCCGTCAACCACAAGCTGCGGCAGCAGATCTTGAAGCTGATCCACCAGAATGAGCGCATGACCGTTACGGAAATTTATGTAAAGCTGCGCCTGGAGCAATCCGTGGCCTCCCAACACCTGGCCATTTTGCGCAAAGCCGGCTTTGTGTCGACCTACCGCGACGGCAAGTTCATCTTTTACTCCGTGAACCACGAACGCCTCGACCAGGTACACAACTTCGTACACGACCTCTTAAAATAATAGACCGGGTTGCTGTTCCCGGCACTGGCACTGGCTGCAAAAAGTTACTTTTGCAGCTAAACGTGCCGGGAATATGTACGTAAAACAACTGTACACCGAATGTCTGAGCGAGGCCGCCTACTTCGTGGAAAGCGAAGGCGAGGCCGCCGTCATTGATCCTTTACGGGATATTGATGTCTACCTGGAATTAGCGAAAGAGCGGAAGGCGACCATCAAATACATTTTTGAAACGCACTTCCATGCCGACTTTGTCAGCGGCCACCTCGACCTGAGCAAGGCCACCGGCGCTCCCATCATTTATGGGCCTGGTGCCAAAACCTCTTTCCCGGTTCTTGTAGCCCGGGACTCCCAGGTATTTCCCCTGGGCAATATTTCCTTTACTGTCTTACACACTCCCGGCCATACGCCGGAATCTGCGTGCTACCTGCTGAAAAACAGCGAGGACAAGGATTATTGCGTCTTTACCGGCGACACCCTGTTTGCCGGCGACGTGGGCCGCCCCGACCTGGCGCAGGCCGCCACCCACATGACCTCCGAGGAGCTGGCCGCCACGCTCTTCGACAGCCTGCAACGAAAGATCCTGCCCCTGGCCGACGACGTGATCGTTTATCCCGGCCATGGCGCCGGCAGCGCCTGCGGCAAGCACCTGAACCGCCAGCCCTTCAGCACCATAGGGGCCGAAAAAAGCACCAACTACGCCCTGCAGGCTTCCACCCGCGAAGCCTTTGTAAAGGCCGTCACCGAAGGCCTGGACGCCCCGCCCAACTATTTCCCGATCAATGCTAAAATCAATAAAGAAGGATACGAAAATATGGAGGATGTTTTGCAAAAAGGATTGACCCCCTTAACGGTCGACGAAGTAAAACAGCAACTGGAAAACGATGCCGTGCTGCTGGATACCCGCCAGCCCCAGGAATTTGTCCAGGGCTTTATCCCGGGCTCCATCAGCATCGGCCTCGACGGCCGCTTTGCGGAATGGGCCGGCACCCTGCTGCCCTTTGACAAGCCGCTGGTGCTGGTGACCGACGAAGGCAGCGAAAAAGAATCAATCGTGCGCCTGGCCCGGGTAGGGCTTAGCAACGTCATCGGCTATGCAGCGGGCGGCTACGCAGCCTGGCAGGCCGCCGGCGAACCCATCGACCTGGTCATTGAAGTGGAAGCCGACGAGCTGGCCATGGACATCCCCTTCGACGACAACCTGGTGGTGCTGGACGTACGCAAACCGGCCGAATTCACGGAAGGCCACGTAAAAGACGCCCAGAACATCCCGCTCGCCGAGCTGAAAGACCCCCTGAACATGGCGACGCTGGAAGAGGAACAAAACGTATATATCCACTGCGGCAGCGGCTACCGGAGCGTGGTGGCGGCCTCGCTGCTCAAGCGCCAGGGCATTCACAACATCCGCAACGTGGTGGGCGGCTGGAAGGCCATCCAGCAGGAAAAGCGGATCCCCACCGAAAAGGAGGATCCGAACGCCAAACCCGCCCCTCCCGAATCGGACCACCTGTTGAATTAACGGCGACAAGCATAAAAAAAAGCTCCTCGTAAAAGGAGCTTTTTTTTATGCTTGCTGGCTCTTCTCCCGCACGTCTCCATACTCAGGCTTCCACTCGTGCTTCCATCGTCTATGACTCCAGAGCCACATTTCGGGATTGGCCCGGATCACCTCTTCCAGGTAACGTACATAACGTCCCGTAAGCTCGCCATCGGGCACCTGCGCCGGCTCCGTTTCCTCCACCCGCAAGTTGGCTTCATAATACCCCCGCTTCTTGCGGGTAATGTATGCAAACACCACCGCCGCATTATTGGCACGCGCTCCCTTTTCGGGCCCTTTTACAAAAGGGGCCGGACGGCCAAAAAAGTTGAACCAATAAGCATTCCGGACGTTGCCGGCATTCTGGTCGGCTACCAGCGCCATTAAGTACTGCTGGCCACGGTAAGGCAGAAACGCCTGCCGCATGCCGGTGGCCGGCAGCAGCACCGACCCGGTCCGCGACCGGATGTACCGGAACAGGCGGTCCACAGCCTTGCTGCCGATGGGCATGTATACGGTCAGGAACCGGTACGGCGTCCACAAAGGCACGGCCAGGTTGGCCAGCTCCCAGTTGAAATTATGCGCCAGGTGTACCTGGCAGCTCCGGCCCTGCTCGTACAGGGGCTGCAACACCTCCAGATTACCCGTAAACCGCTTTTTAAAAAAGCGCTCGCTGGCACTGATGAACTTGATGGTCTCGATAAAATTGTCGGTAAAGTTGCGGTAGAACTTTTTGGCGATCCGCAGCCGCTCCGCCTCCCCTTTTTCCGGAAACGCAATCGCAAGGTTCTGCAGCACTACTTTCTTCCGGTAACCCGCCACATGATAAATGATAAAATAGGCAAAGTCGGACAGCAGGTACAACACCCGCAGCGGCAGCAGCGACAACAGGTACAGGAAACCGAATAAAAGGTAATACATGAAGGAGGATATATTTCCGAACTATAATACAATGTTCTGTACCAGCTCTGATTTAAAGGGGTAATCGGTGTTAAAATGAAGGCCGCGGCTTTCCTTGCGGAAGGCGGCGCCTTTGATGATCAGGTAGCCCACGGTGATCATATTGCGCAGCTCCAGCAGCTGGGGCGAAACCGTCGTGTTCTGGTAGAGGCCTTCGGTTTCTTCGTACAGCAGGTCGATGCGCTTCATGGCGCGCTCCAGGCGCACGTTGTTGCGGACGATGCCCACGTAATCGCTCATCACCTGCTGCAGCTCCTTGAGGCTTTGGGTGATCAGGATCATTTCTTTCGGATCGGCCGTTCCCTTGGCGTTCCAGTCGGGCACCGGGGGCAGGTCCTTCAGGCCGTCGGCATGGTTGACGGCATCCACGTAGCAACGATGGGCAAACACCATCGCTTCCAGCAGGGAGTTGCTGGCCAGGCGGTTGGCGCCGTGCAGGCCGGTGCTGGCGCATTCGCCGCAGGCATAGAGGTTGCGGATGGAGGTGCGCCCCCACTCGTCGGTCTTGATGCCGCCGCAGCTGTAGTGGGCCGCCGGCGCCACCGGGATCATATCGCCGGCCACGTCGATGCCCAGCGACAGGCATTTTTCGTAAATGTTTGGAAAATGCTCCCGGAACTTTTCGATCTCCATGTGGCTGCAGTCGAGAAAAACGTTCTCGGTACCGGTACGCTTCATCTCGCTGTCAATGGCGCGGGCCACGATATCGCGGGGCGCCAGGTCCTTGCGCTCGTCGTAGCGGGCCATGAAGGCCTCGCCCGCCTTATTGCGCAGGATGCCGCCGTCGCCGCGCACCGCTTCGGTGATCAGGAAGGCCTGCCCGCGTACGCCGGGCTCGTACAGGGCGGTGGGGTGAAACTGGATGAACTCCATGTTCTCGATCCGGCCCTTGGCCCGGTACACCATTGCCACCCCATCGCCCGTGGCAATGGAGGGATTGGTGGTGGTACGGTACACCTGCCCGTTGCCGCCGGTAGCCAGCAGGGTGGTCTTGGATAATATCTTGTCGATGCGGTTGGTCTGGGAGTTCAGCACGTACACGCCATAGCATTCGATATCGGGGGTGGACTTGGTGACCAGGTACCCCAGGTGGTGCTGGGTGATGATATCCACCACGAAGCAATGCTTGACGATCTGGATGTTGGGCGCGCTGGTTACGGCGTCGAGCAGGGCCCGTTCGATTTCTTTTCCCGTCACATCCTTGTGGTGGAGGATGCGGAACTCGGAATGCCCGCCCTCCTTTCCCAGCTTGTACTCGCCGGCATGGTCCTTATCGAACTGGGTGCCCCAGTCGATGATCTCCTGTACGCGGGCCGGCCCTTCTTTGACCACCAGGTCCACGATGTCCTTCTGGCACAGGCCGTCGCCGGCAATGAGGGTATCTTCAATATGCTTTTCAAAGCTGTCGTTATCCTGGTCGTTCACTACCGCCACGCCGCCCTGGGCGTACTTGGTGTTGGTTTCGTCCGCCGCAGCCTTGGTAATAATGGTTACCTGCTTGTCGGGGAAATGCTGGGCCACTTTGAGGGCATAAACCAATCCTGCTATTCCGGAACCGATCACTAAAAAGTCTGTCTGCATGCTCTTCGCTTAAAGATGATGAATTATCGAATCCTGCCGGCTGCTTTCCCACCATTCCTCCTATCCTGCGGCCGCACTTTTCTGCCCTGCAAAAATAAGCCCGTGATCCGGGCCGCTCCCATTACAACAATTTCCCATAAAAGGTTTTCGGGAACAAAACGGCTCAGTTAAGGCCTTTTTGCCCCTCCGGCGGGGAACGAAGATAATGGAGGAGCCCTATTGAAAAGAAATGAACCGGGAAAACAGGATTTTCCCTGTCTCCCCGGTTCATTCGGTTATGGATACGTGTTGGAAATTGGCGCTTTAAAATGACGCTTAGCAGGTGCCGGCGGTCAACAGTTCTTGCTGTTGCGGCTCCACCCAGCTGTCATTCTCCCGGAGCAGGTTGATCAGCTCTTCCACGGCTACCTCGCTGGGCACGTTGCGCTTCACCACTTCCTTTCCTTTATACAGGGTGATCTTTCCCGGTCCGCTGCCCACGTAGCCGAAGTCGGCATCAGCCATCTCGCCCGGGCCGTTCACGATGCAGCCCATGATGGCGATCTTCACGCCTTTGAGGTGGTTGGTGACCGCGCGTATTTTGGCCGTGGTTTCCTGCAGGTCAAACAGGGTGCGGCCGCAGCTGGGACAGCTGATATATTCGGTTTTGGAAATGCGGGTGCGGGTAGCCTGCAGAATGCTGAAGGCCGTATTGTTGATAAACTGCTCCACGCTGGCGCTTTGCAGGTAGTTGCGGCCGCCCACGAACTTGTCGTTCTTTTCCTGGGCCTTGTAGCTGTCGCCGGTCATGCCCAGGCAAACGCCGTCGCCAAAACCGTCGAGCAGCAGGGCGCCGGCCTCGGTGGCATAATGGATCAGGTGCTCATCAGCTGTCTGCCAGGCGCTGTCCACCAGCAGCACCACGGGGTTGCGGATGCCGCGGGTCTCCAGTTCCATGAACATGCGGCGCACGGCCGGCATGGCCCGGCGGCGGGTGCTGCCGAGGCAAAGTACGGCGGTAGCATCATTGGCCAGGGCGTCGAGGAAGGTATAATCGTTCAGCGGGGTCGTGTCGTTGTAACAGTCGACCATCACGAAGTTCAGCTCGCTGCTGCGGGCCGTTGCCCCGGCATAGCCGCTGTCCTGGAACAGGGGCAGGTACTTGCTCTTATCATCCGCCTGTTGCCAGGTAGCCGGATAAACAATGACCCGAAGGGTCCCGGGCAGGGCAAAGGGGAGCAACTGGTGGCCGGTGAACACGTAGTCGGCCGCGGTATCGGCGATGGCCCATTTATCCGTGGCTTCGTTGTAGGTATACCCGATGCTTTGCAGGTCGGCGGGGGTTATCGCCGTACGCTTGCTGAAATCGGCGATCACCACCGGCACCTGTCCGCCGCCGATATTGCCGACGGCAAAGGTCTCGCGCCTCCGGTACTCGAACGGGTTGTAGGGAACCGTGGCTACGGAGGGAAGGGCAGGCTCGGACATGCGCTCCGGGGTGTAGCGCTGGATGATGTCGTTGCAGACGGGGATCTCCAGCTCGGGGTCTTCGGTCAGCGACACGCGGATGGTATCGCCGATGCCGTCCTCCAGCAGGGTGCCGATGCCCACGGCGCTTTTGATGCGGCCGTCCTCGCCATCGCCGGCTTCGGTGACGCCCAGGTGCAGGGGATAGCATTCGCCAAACTCCTCGAACATGGTTTTGGCCAGCAGGCGGTAGGCCTGGACCATCACCTGCGGGTTGCTCGACTTCATGCTCAGGATAATGTTGTGGTAGTTTTCGTCGCGGGCGATGCGCAGGAATTCCATGGCGCTTTCCACCATGCCGTTGGGCGTATCGCCGTAGCGGCTCATGATGCGGTCGCTCAGCGAGCCGTGGTTGGTGCCGATGCGCATGGCGGTGCCGTGTTCACGGCAGATGCGCACCAGGGGGGTAAACCTTTCGCGGATGCGTTCGATCTCTTCGAGGTATTCGGCATCGGTATACTCGAAAAGTTCGAATTTCTTTTTATCCACGTAGTTGCCCGGGTTCACGCGCACCTTTTCCACGATCCGGGCCGCGATCTCGGCGGCATTGGGGGTAAAGTGGATGTCGGCGATCAGGGGGGTGGTGTAGCCCTGGCGGCGGAGTTCGTTTTTTATGAGGAGCAGGTTCTCTGCTTCTTTTTTCGAAGGGGCGGTAATGCGCACCAGCTCGGCGCCGGCTTCGATACAGCGGATGGTCTGGGCCACGGTGGCGGCGGTATCCATGGTATCGGTGGTGGTCATGGTCTGGACCCGGATGGGATGGTTGTTGCCCAACAACAGGTCGCCGATCCTGACTTCCCTGGTCAGCAGGCGCTTGTAGCCGGTCAGGCTCTCGCAATAAAACTGCATGTTTATTTAACTAATTTGAAGAATACCGCAAAGATAAGTTTACGAGTTTACGGGTTTACGAGTTTACGAGTTAAAAGTTCCAAAGTTCAGTTCCTGAGTTAGGAGTTCATCTGTTCGCAAGTTCCCCGTCCCCAATACCCTAATTCCCAATACCCCCATTCCCCTCCTACCAATCCTTGGGCATGGGGGTGCCGCCCTGCTTGTTTTGAAGGCGCTGCTGCAGTTGGCGTTCTTTTTCCTGCAGCCGCTGCAGCTGGCGTTCGGCTTCGCGCTGGCTCATCCGCGATTGGCGTTTGCGGGCTTCCTTCTGGTCGCGTTGCTGCTGCTGTTGCTTTTGTTTCAGCTCCAGCAGGGCTTTTTGCAGGTTTTCCCGGGCTTGCTCATCGGCCGGGTCCAGCCGCAGGGCGTTCTTATAGGCTTCGATGCTGGCCTCCAGGTCTTTTTGACGGCTGTAGAGTACGCCGGCATTATAAAAGGCGGCGGCCCGCAGGGCCTTGTCGGGGGCAGTTTTCGTTAGGGGAAGGAGCATTTCCTCGGCTTCCTTGTACTTTTTCTGCCGGAAAAGGGCGCCGGCGAGGTTATAGCGGGCCATCACGTTGGCGGAATCGCTTTTTATGGCCTGGCGGTACAGGCGTTCGGCCAGTTCAAACTCGCCTTGCCGGTAATAGCTGTTTCCACGGCTGAGGCTTTGCCGGGCGCTTTGAGCATCGGCGGCAGTGGCTGCCAGCAGGAGCAGCAGGCAGCAGAAAATGGATCTCATGCGGGGATTCTTTTTTTATCCGTTAAAAACAGCTCGGCGACCAGCAACAGCAGCATGGGCAGGGCCGGCCAGAGGTACAGGGTTGTATACTGGAATTGCGAAGCGTCGCCCACCGTGGTCTTTTCGATCTGTCCCAGTTGTGTTACCAGGGCGCTGGCCACTTCCGCAGGGTTGTTCAGGAAGGAATAGGTGCCGGCGGCGGAGGAGGCCACCTCCCGCAGCAGCTGTTCATTGAGCTTGGAGATCACTACGTTGCCCGAAGCATCTCTTTTAGAGCCGCCGCTGGCCGTATCCACGATGGAGGCGCCCTCGGAAGAGCCGACACCCACCGTATGGATAGTCACCCCCCTTTCGGCCAGCTGTTTGGCGGCGTCCAGGGCCTTTTCGTCGTGGGTTTCGCCGTCCGAGATCAGCACGACGGCTTTAAAGCGGCGCGATTCCTCGCCGAAGGCGAAGTCGCATTTTCCCAGGGCCTCCCCGATGGCCGTTCCCTGGGCGCCGAAGGCACGCGGGCTGGCGACGGACACCACGTTGCCGGCGGCCTCGTGGTCGAAGGTGAGGGGCAACGTCACATAGGCGCTGCCGGCAAACAGCACCAGCCCGATGCGGTCGTTGGGCAGCCGGTTCATGAGCTGCTGCATGAGGGCTTTGGCGGCCGCCAGCCGGTTGGGCTGCACGTCGTTGGCCAGCATGCTGTTGCTCACGTCGAGCGCCATCATGATATCGATGCCTTTACGGGCTTCGCCGGTGCCGTTATCCTCCCGCACCCGCGGGTTGGCCAGTGCCAGGCAACCGAGGGCAAAGGCCAGGGCCACCAGGCCAAAGCGCACGGCAAACTTCAGCGGCGAGTAGTCGCGGAACAGGGTTTTCACCAGCTCCGGGTTGCCGATCCTCCGGGCCGTCTGCCTTTTCCAGCGCACGTTCAGCCAGTATATCAGGAAAAACAGCGGCAGTGCGGCCAGCGCCCAGAATGCTTGCGGGTATTGAAACTGCAACATTTAGTAGTTTACGAGTTTACGGGTTTACGGGTTTACGAGTTGCGGGACCCGCATACGACGCCGGTAAACCTGTTTGAATAGAATTTGGAACAGGGTAAATGTAAAAGCAAAAACTGATCCTTAATAACGATACAAGCTTATCCTGCATAAAACATCCATCCAAACAACCCGTAAACCCGTAAACCCGTAAACTTCAAATACTAGCGGTTGCCCTTCAGAAAGCCCAACTCCAGCAAAATGCTTTTGAGCGCTTTCATACGGGCGGTGACGAGGTCGGTATTTTTGGGGGCTTCCATGTTCAGCACAAAGAAGTAAGGGTGCTTGTTTTCTTCCACCCAGCCGATGACCCAGGCGAGCTGGTTGCCGTTTTCACGGAAGCCCAGGCCGGTTTTATAGCTCAGGGAATACTGGGAGTTGCGCTCAAACAGCATGGCGCTTTTGACTTTTTCCTGGTTGAGGCGGTGGAACGGCAGTTGGTCGAAGTACAGGCGCTTCACCAGGCCCAGCTGCTCGTCGGGACGGATCTTCAGCGAATTGTCGAGCCAAAACGAATCGACGCGGGTCTTGATAGTGTGGGTACCATAAGAAAGCGAATCCAGCCAGCGCTGCATGGTGTCTTTGCCGATGCGGCGGGCAACTTCCTGGAAATAAGGCACGGCAGAAGCCCGGAAGGCTTCGTACATGGTCAGGTCCTTATTCCATTCGGGAACGCTGCGGGTGACCCCATCCCATTTGATCACCATGCTGTCATTGGTAATGACGCCGGTTTGCAGGCCGATGAGGGCGTTGACGATCTTGAAGGTGGAAGCCGGCAGGTACAGGCTGTCGCGGTAGCGGCTCAGGTTATAGACGGTAATTTCGCCCGTACCATTGTCCAGCAGGGCAAAACTGCCTTCGGCGCCGGCCTCTTTGAAATACTTTTCCAGGGAGTTATCCACGTTGACGTTGTTGGACGTACAGCCCAGGAGGAGGAGCGAGAAGGAAAGAACAATCAATAATGATTTCATGTAAAACTGCGAATATTTGGCGCAAAGGTAGTTTTTGCAGCCGCTCCCCATCAGGAATTTCGGATTTCGGATTTCGGATTTCGGAACCCTTCAAAGAAGAAAGACTCCTACATCAATCAAGGGTTCCGAAATCCGAAATCCGAAATTCCAATACTTTACTATTCAACTTAAAGGGGATATTACAGGTACACGCCGTTTTTCAGGCGGTGATGCCGGACGCCCTGGCAATCTTTTTTGGTGGCGGAACAGGAAGGCAGGCTGCTGGTAATGACCCCGGCCAGGGCCAGCAGGAAAAAAATACGTTTCATAGTTAAGCGTTTAGAAGGGAAGAATTAATGCGGGCCCTTGCCCATACTCATCAATTCAATACGCAGAAATGATACCAGACCGCGCTGAGCGCAGCCGGAAAGCCTGGAGGGGGGCAGTGGGGAAGTTTCTGTCCAACTGACGAGGTAAAAACCGCCACAGCGGCTTCACTTTCAGGAAATTACGCCGAGTTCTTTGCCGATGCGGGTAAACGCTTCGATGGCCCGGTCGAGGTGCTGTTGCCGGTGAGCGGCGCTCAGCTGTACCCGGATGCGGGCTTGCCCCTTGGGTACTACGGGAAAGAAGAAGCCGATCACGTAAATGCCTTCGTCCAGCAGGCGGGCGGCGAATTCCTGCGCCCGCACGGCATCGTAGAGCATGATGGGAACGATGGGGTGTTCGCCGGGTTTGATGTCGAAGCCGGCAGCCGTCATCTTTTCCCGGAAGTAACGGGTGTTGTATTCCAGCTGGTCGCGCAGGGCCGTAGTTTCGCTCAGCATGTCCAAAACTGCCAGGGTGCCGCCGGCAATGGCGGGCGCCAGGGTATTGGAAAACAGGTAGGGGCGGCTGCGCTGGCGCAGCAGGTCCACCATTTCATGGCGGCCACTGGTAAAGCCGCCGCTGGCGCCGCCGAGTGCTTTGCCCATGGTACCGGTAATGATATCGATGCGGCCCATAACGCCCCGGTATTCGTGGGTGCCGCGACCGCCCGCCCCCAGGAAACCGGTGGCGTGGCTGTCATCGACCATCACGATGGCATCGTATGCATCGGCCAGGTTGCAGATCAGGTCGAGCTGGGCGATGGTACCGTCCATGCTGAAGGCCCCGTCGGTAACGATGATGCGGCTGCGGGCGGAAGCGGCCGCTTTCAGTTGGACTTCCAGGTCCTGCATATCGTTGTGGTTGTAGCGATAGCGTTGTGCCTTGCACAGCCGTACGCCGTCGATGATGGAGGCATGGTTAAGGGCATCGGAGATGATGGCGTCCTTCTCACCGAACAGGGGTTCGAACACCCCGCCGTTGGCGTCAAAAGCGGCGGCATACAGGATGGTATCCTCGGTGCCCAGGAACTGCGCCAGCTTTTGTTCCAGTTCTTTATGAATGTCGAGGGTGCCGCAGATAAAGCGGACGCTGCTCATGCCGTAGCCGCGCTGCTCCAGGGTGCGTTGGGCGGCCTCCAGCACGGCGGGATGGGAAGAGAGCCCGAGGTAGTTGTTGGCGCAGAAGTTCAGCACCGTTCTCCCGTTCACGGTAATTTCCGCTCCCTGGGGACTGGCAATGATCCGTTCCGTTTTGTACAAACCCGCTTCCTTTATAGCAGCCAGCTCGGCCTTGATACGCTCCACGAATTTTTCATTCATAAACAAACGGTTTTAAGCAAGAATAGGCAACAGGCAATACTGAAAAATAATCAATAATCAATAATCAACACGCAATAATCAAGGAAGGAAAATGCCGGAAGCGTTATTGCCGGTTTACCTTTATCCTTGAGCATTGAGTGTTGCTTATTGAATATTGAGTGTTTCTCTTTTTTGCTTATTGCCCATTGCCCATTGCTTATTGCCTATTTCCTCAGCAACTGCTGCGCCGTGATCTTGGAGATCTGGAACTTTGATCCGTTGTCGGAATCCAGGTTCACGCCGATGCGCAGGGCTTTTAACCCGCTGATGCCCTGGGTGTCTTCCAGCTCCACATGCTCGAGGGTGTCGGTCAGCAGGCCTTCGTGCTGCAGGTACTCGATGAACTCCAGGTATTCGTTCAGCTCCTTTTGCTGCGAGTAAACGATCGCTATGCGGCCGGGCTGCGTCAGGCGTTCGTCGCTGTCTTTAAGGTGCACCTTGTCGATGCGCTTTTTGATGATCTCGTAATGAATGTTGTAGGCGCCGTCCACGTCGAACTTGCGTTCCTTGCGGCGGAAGCTGATGGTCAGCGGGATGGAATGGGTCAGCAGCAGCTGGGTGGTTTGCAAGGGAAGGCTCAGCTTCTTTTCCAGGGCATAGGTCAGCCGTGCCGCCTTGGCCAGCAGGGCCAGCTGCCACAGCTTTAGATTTTTGATGTAAAAGGTGTCGAACTGCCGCAGGGGCGCCAGCGACTGGCCCAAATAAATGTTGAACTCAATGCCATCGGTGATGTAGCGTTCAAAATAATGCGGGAACACCTCCTGCGCCACCCGTTGCTCCTGGTCGATAAAGCGGTCGAGCACATCGTTGATGCGGGTGATGCTGTCCTCGTACTCCTTGCGGTGCTGGTACACGATGTTGCGCTGGGGGTCGAGGGCGGCAAAATATTCGTCCACCGCCTTGCGCAGCTTCGGATTTTCGCGCTGCAGGTGCCGGAAGAGGGCATCGATCTCGATCTGGAGAAAATCGTAGATCACCATCTCATCGTCGGACAGCAGGGTGTCGGAAGTGGCGGCAATGTATTTGTCGATGCGGAACTGCAGTTCCTTCAGCAGGTCCAGGGGCATCGATTTATTGGCGGCTTCGAGCAGGCTGCGGGCCCTGGTCAGCTGCTCCATCAGGTCCAGCTGGATGGCGTTGTTGCGCTCTACCGATGAATTCCGGATATCGATGGCGCCGTACAGGGGATAAACCGCTTCGAAATTGATGTTGGCCATTTTGGCCGACCCGTTGCCCTGCTTGTGCTGCAGGTAATTGAAGGCGGCTTCCACGAACTTCCACTCCACGGCCGGCTGGATGGCGGTAAAATGCTCTTTGATGATCTTGTTGATCTGCAGTTCCAGCACTTCATTGGTCTTGCCCAGTGCCAGCGAGAACAGCGGAATACCCGGTTGCAGCTTCAGCACGTGCTCGAACTTCAGCTTGCCGGCTTCCGCCGAGCTGATCTCCAGCAGGCCGAGCAACTGGCCTTCTTCCGACTTCAGCGGACACAGGATCAGGCTGCGCACCTCCAGCTCCTGGTAATAGCTCACCAGCTCCTCTCCTCCCTTGCCGTTCAGCGTTTCAAACAGCAGGGGGCTATCGGTGCCGTGGAACCGCTGCCGGGACAGCCGGCAGATCTTATCCCGGTCCGACCGGGCCCGGGCGCTTTTCAGCAGCAGGCTGTTCTTGTAATACGATTCGGCATACAGGTAAAAGTCGTTCATGCTGAAAAAAGGCGTGATCCATACCTGCACATCGGTAAGCCCGATCAACGTTTGCACATGCGCTTGCAGGTCGTTGTAGGCATTGACGTCGGAAGAGTTCGGCAGGTTGAGCAGGGTATTTTTGATCTCGGCGATCACCTGGCGGGAGGTGATATCCACTACATCGATCACGAACAGGCCTTCGAAACGGAAGTTTTCCAGGGGCAGCACCTCCTTCAGCTCGTCCACGTTGACACTATGCTGGGGTGCGAAATCGGAAGGCAGGACAAACTTTTCGTTGGCCACCAATACATCCACGAACTGGGCGTTCAGCTTCAGCTCGAAATACCGCGTCAGGCCGGTAGCCGGGTCGCAGAACGGGTGGATGGAGGAGGTTTCCACCGGGATGGCCAGGCCATAAAACTTCCGCAGGATGATGTCATAAGCCAGGTGGGTGGAGGAGCGGCTAAGGGAAACGCCGGTTTCTTTATCGGGCAGCACGATGCCCCCGGACTCCTCGTTGAGGAAATATTCCTTGAACCGGGGCGAGGCAAAGACGGTTTCGGGCCGGAAGGGAAAGGAAATGGCATAGATACCGTCGTTGGCGAGGGTGGAAGGAGAAAAGATCGTGGACAGCAGGGCATCCACCAGGGCCGGGTACTGGTGCAGTACCGCCACCTCTCCCAGGGGTTCCAGCAACCCTGGGGTGGCAGCCAGTTCCTGCAGCAGCGGCTCGTACAAGCGGCGGGCTCCCGGCTTGTCCTGGGCAATCATTCCCTGCAGTACGGCCACCAGCGGTTTTAAAGAAAATAAGCTACTGATTCCCTGCTTTTTATTAATTGTCGCTTTCATGTACTTCTGGTTCTTCTGATCAAACAAACTTCTGAGCCTTCAGTTCCCGGTCAGGAAAAGCGGATACCCTCGATCGCCTCAGCCCGTTGGTGAACAGGCGGCGGGGCCGAAGGGTCAGGTTAGACCCGGAAATTCCATACCGGAATCCTCCAGGCCAACCAACAGGCAGGGACCACTTGCCGATTTTCGGCGCCGGGAAAGCGGGCAAAGCCTTTCCGGTTTTTCGGGGACCTGCAGGTTTTCGGGAAAAGGAAGGAGCGACTTTACTAAAACAACCTCTGCGCCAAAAGCGGCAGGGGCATCATTTTGAAATTGTTAAAGGGGGCCGCAGGCCTTTAATCCCCTGCGGTTGCGGTTTCCTTACTCAGCTTCTGGTAGAATTTACAGGCGGGTTTCAGCGCGCACTGGGCGCAAAGGGGCTTGCGGGCCACGCACACATAGCGGCCGTGGAGGATCAGCCAGTGGTGGAATTTGGCCACCAGCTCCGTGGGCACGTACTTCAGCAGCTGCAGTTCGGTAGCCAGGGGCGTTTTGGCATTCAGCGTCAGACCGATACGGGCCGATACGCGGAAGACATGGGTATCCACGGCCAGGTTGGGCTGGTTGTCCACCACGGAGGTAATAACATTGGCCGTTTTCCGGCCCACGCCGGGAAGTTGTACCAATTCTTCCACAGTCATCGGGATTTCCCCGCCAAAACGATCCCGCACCATATTGGCCATACCCAGCAGGTGGCGCGATTTATTGCCCGGAAACGAGATGCTTTTGATCAGGGCAAACACCTCATCGTACTCCGCTTCGGCCAGGCGGTCGATGTCGGGGTATTGCCGGAACAGGGCAGGTGTGGTCATATTGACCCGCTTGTCGGTACATTGGGCCGATAAGATGACGGCTACCAGCAGCTGGTAGGTATTTTCAAAATTTAATTCCGTTTCGGCCTCGGGGCGAAACTGTTGGAAGTAATTGATTACGAACTGAAAACGGTCTTTACGGGTCATAAGGTAGAAGCCGCAAAGATAAAGGTTTTTGACACGGCCGGGCCTGGGCAAAAGGATGACGGAACAGCCAGGCCAGGGGAATTGGCGGGGGCGGTTCGCGGGGAAACCGGGAAATTAGTCAATCGAGGAAACAGGCTTCTTTTCAGCGGCATACTTCAGGATAGCCAGGACTGATTCGGTGCGGGGCGATTCGACAATGTTATCGAGGCGTTCCATGGAAGTTTTCAGTACCGATAATTTTTCACGCAAAGCCCAGCTATTTGGCAAGATTTTTTCAATAGCATTGGTGGTTGCGGCTGAGGTTTCCTTATACAGGTAAAGGATCAGGTCTTCTGCGGAGTAATTTATCATAAGTCAAAAGCTAAGATGTGGCAAAGGCCAATTAAAATTTGTATTTACCCTTCTTAAACGAGTACAAAGATCATATATTGTACCGCCTTTCCCAGAATTTATTCGCCCGCCTTCTGGATAATAAATACGTCTTCGTTGTCGCGCTTCATGCCATAGCGTTCGCGGGCATATTTCTCAATGGTTATGGGGTTGGAGCGGAGTTCTTCCAGGGACTGGCGTTCCTGCTTGATCTGGTCGGCATAGTACTGTTTGCTTTCCTGGAGCTCTTCCAGCTCGCCCTGCCGCTCAAACTGGGTCAGGACGTCGTTACGGTCGAAAAACAGCAGCCAGACCACGAAAGCCGTGGACGCTAAAATGTATTTATTGCCTAAATAAGTGCGAAGAAAAGAAAGGAAGCGCATTCTACTAAAAAGTTTACAAGTTCACGAGTTCAGGGTTCACGAGCTCAGGGTTCACAAGTTACCGCCTTTCCAAGATTCTTTATGCCTTTTTTGCCTATTGGTTATTGTCTCTTACCTATTAATATAGGAAACGAACCCCGGTCAGCCGGCGGGACCCCGAAGGTCCGGCCGGTTGCCGGGGTTTGTTGGTTATTACATGCCTGTAGGCAGGAGCTTATTTCTTACCGAATTTCAGCTTGCTTCCGGGATAGTAAGCCGAGGCACCCAGCAGCTCTTCGATGCGGATCAGCTGGTTGTATTTGGCGATCCGGTCGGTACGGCTGGCGGAGCCGGTTTTGATCTGTCCGCAGTTCAGGGCCACGGCCAGGTCGGCGATAGTGGTATCTTCGGTTTCACCGCTTCTGTGGCTCATGATGGTGTTGTAACCATTGTGCTGGGCCAGGGTAACGGCGTTGATGGTTTCGGTAACAGTACCGATTTGGTTTACTTTCACCAGCAGGCCATTGGCGATGCTTTTTTCAATCCCCTGGTTCAGGCGGGTTACGTTGGTCACGAACAGGTCGTCGCCTACCAGCTGGCATTTGCTGCCGATGGTTTCGGTCAGGTTTTTCCAGCCGTCCCAGTCGTCTTCGGCCATACCGTCTTCGATGGACACGATGGGGTATTGATTTACCCAGCTTTCCCAGTATTTCACCAGTTGGTCGCTGGACATTTTCTTGCCATCGCTTTTGTGGAAGATGTAGTTGCCGTCTTTATACAGTTCACTGTTGGCGGCGTCCATGGCGATGAACACCTGCGAACCGGCTTTGTAACCGGCAGCGTCGATAGCGGCCAGTACGGTTTCGATGGCTTCTTCGTTGCTCTGGATGTTGGGAGCGAAACCACCTTCGTCACCTACGTTGGTGCTGTAGCCTTTTTTCTTCAGAACGGTCTTCAGGGCGTGGAAGATTTCTACACCCCAGCGCAGGCCTTCGCTAAAGGAAGCGGCGCCGGTGGGCATGATCATGAACTCCTGGAAGTCGATCTTATTGTCGGCGTGGGCGCCACCGTTCAGGATGTTCATCATGGGCACGGGCATGGTCTTGGCGTTGGTGCCGCCGATGTAGCGGAACAGGGGCAGGCTGGCTTCTTCGGCAGCTGCTTTGGCCACGGCCATACTCACGGCCAGCAGGGCGTTGGCACCCAGCTTTCCTTTATTTTCGGTACCGTCCAGGCTGATCATCAGCTGGTCGATGCCGGTCTGGTCGGCCACGTCAAAGCCGAGCAGTTCGGGGGCAATGGTTTTGTTTACGTTTTCAACGGCTTTCAGTACGCCTTTGCCTACGTATACACTTTTATCGTTATCACGCAATTCTACAGCTTCGTGGATACCGGTGCTGGCGCCGCTGGGAACGGCGGCACGGCCTAAAGCGCCGTCGTCGGTTACTACGTCCACTTCTACGGTGGGGTTGCCGCGGCTGTCAAGGATCTGCCGGGCGAAGATTTCAGCAATGTAGCTCATTCGATTTACTGTTTACGATTTAAGATTTACGATTTTACTAGTCGGTCGTTGCATTGCAAGGCGGCACCGGTTCCCGTTGGCAGTGAGCCTGCTGTTCCGTCTTGCTGTGCAAAGAAACGATGTTCACGGAAAGCACCAAAAGTCTTTTTCCGCCGGAATATTGATTTTTATCAGCTTGCAGGGCCCGGGGACGGGCAATTCCTTCCTCAAACAGCAGAGCAAGCCCATATTACCTGAAAAGGTTATAAGCGTTACGGTGGTGGGCAGGAGCAAAAAAATCCCCTCTCACGAGGGGACACGGGGGCATTCTCATCAAAATAATTTTCCGGGCCAAAATGCCGGCAGGTCCGGAGCCGATCGTTGTGAAATGGAATTACGGATTAAAAACGGGTGTATCCAGGATACTGATTATACTGGCAGTGATAGTGGCCAGCTCACCCGGCAGGTAGTTTCGGTTGTTTGTATTCTATTAGCGACCGTTTGATGGACCAAAATTAAACAAAACGGCAGGGCCGGGCTATTCTTTCGGTGAGTCACCCGATGTTCCGGGCCAAACCATCGGAAAAGCGGTTAAACATTTTCGTCAAAAATTACGTGCCTTTCGCCTCTAATTACTTCCTCTTAAAGAATATAAGCATTCATTCATAGCAGGAAAAATCACCAAAATGGCTTCAATGTTTTGCCGGGGCCTGTAAAAAAATTGCATTGGCAGGATTATTCTTTTCTTTACCGCATGAAGCCGGAATTGTATTTTGATATCAGCTCCACCGAAAGCGGGGGGAGCCTGTACCGCCTGAAGGGAAATGATGGCAGTATTTTCTTTACCTACCAGCACAGCGCTTATGATGAAGACTCGGGAGATATAGAAGTATTTGAAACTGCTTATCCTTCCTTTGCCGCCTTCTGGCAGGAGCTGGTCAAAAATAAAGAATGGTTTTACCTGCACCCCATGTACGTGCATCCGGAGCAGCGGGAGTTTGTGCGGGACCAGCTCAAGGACGTTCCCTGGCACATTTATCCGGACCGGAAGTGGCAGGAATCGCACCAGCGGGCCTGGAAAAAAGTGCTTACCGACCCCGGGGAGTATTATAATCCGTTGTAGACACCTCACCCCGGCCCCCGCAAGAGGGGACCACCCCTCTCATTTGGAGAGGGTGGCGCCGCCCCGGCGGCGACGGGTGAGGTCCCTAAACGACAAAAGCCTCTTCCGAAGAAAAGGCTTTTGTGTGAATAAATATGGCAGCTACCTACTCTCCCGCAACTAAATGCAGTACCATCGGCCAGAAGGGGCTTAACTTCTCTGT
>NZ_JBBBEI010000045.1:0-24998 GCF_037132455.1 Huijunlia imazamoxiresistens
TTGTGAGGCTTTTTTACAGCCAATGCACACCTTAATCTATTGATAATTAACCTATTGGAATTTTCAGGGATTCCCTAATTGGTTAATTGGGTATTAGGAATTGGGAGGAAGCATCCGTAAAGGACAACCCCTAATTCCCAATATCCTAATTAACCAATACCTTCTTTAGGCTTTGGGCTCTGCCTTGGGCTGCTGTGCTTTCGCGATGCGCGCCGGACGGGACTTGCCAAATGATCCTTTGAAGATTTTTCCTTTTTTGGTTTTTTTATCACCTCTACCCATAGTTAAGAAATTTAAGACTGCAAATGTAGGGATGAAAAAACAAAAGCTCCGTTTTGAAACGGAGCTTTAATAAGTTCGGCGGACATTACAGCTTGGAAGAAAGCTCTTTACCGGCTTTGAAGCGGGCTACTTTCCGGGCTTTGATCTTAATCACTTCACCGGTCTGGGGATTGCGGCCGTTACGGGCGGCACGCTTGGATACCGAGAACGTTCCAAAACCCACCAAAGTAACTTTACCACCGCCTTTCAGCGTTTTTGTAACAGCTTCTACAAAAGAATCCAGTGCTGTGTTGGCCTGGGTCTTTGTAATGCCAGCATCTTCGGCAATTTTGTTGATCAATTCAGCTTTGTTCATAATCTTTTTTTTATGGTTGACGGCGACAAATTTAGCCGGTTTTTAGTTGCGACAAAATAAATGTGGGCATTTTCCGGTTTTATTTAATCGGCTCAAATCCTTATGGGACAAGGGTTTGGGAAACGGGGTATTGGTTAATTGGGATATTAGGTATTCGGAATAACACTCCGCCGCCGGAGCATCCCAATACCCCAATTAACCAATGAACGAATTCCCTGCTAGTGCACTACTTCCATGATCGTGCGAAAAGCAATAAAACGCTGGCCCCACTTGGCATAGGCTTTCTGGCTCAGGCTGTCCATAAACTCTTCCAGGAAGCGCTCGTACTGGGCCAGGCTATCGGCAAAATACTGTACGGCAAAGGTGGGTCCTTCCTCGTCGTCCACCTCCAGCAGGCGCAGCAGGCTGAAGCGTGTAAAACAGCCAGTGGCCACCATTTCAGGGCCGTGCTCGGTCAGCTGCCAGCGCTGCCAGTCCTCGGCAATTTCTTCCTGCACTTTTACGGTTACGTTATATAAAAGCATCGTACTTAGTTTAAAGATTCAGTGTCTATTTCCGCGTAAACCGGGCAATGGTCGCTGTGTTTTACATCGGGATAGATCTCGGCATCCTTGATCCGGGAGCGCAGCGGTTCGGTAACGGAAATATAATCGATGCGCCAGCCTTTGTTGGCCAGCCGCACGCTGGGAAAACGCTGGCTCCACCAGCTGTAACGGTGGGGTTCGGGGTGCACCTGGCGGAAGGCGTCCACCCAGCCGTTGGTGTAGAACTTGTCCATCCAGGCCCGTTCATCGGCCAAAAAACCCGAGGTGTTCTTGTTGCGCACGGGGTCGTGGATGTCGATTTCCTTGTGGGCGATGTTGTAGTCGCCGCAGAGGATAATGTTGGGCTGTGTTTCCCGCAATCCCTGCACATAGGTATAAAACTCATCCAGCCACTGGTATTTGTACTCCTGGCGCACATCGCCCGAGGTACCGGAAGGAAAATACGCATTTATGAGCAAAAGATCGCCAAAGGTGAGGCGGATCACCCGGCCCTCGTCGTCGCTGACCTGGTGGCCGGTACCGCAGTCTACACTGTCGGGCCTGACCTTCGAAAAGACCGTCACCCCGCTGTAGCCTTTTTTCTGGGCGCAAAACCAAAAATCCTGGTAGCCCAGGTCGTTGAATACCGAGCAATCCACATCCGATTGCTGCGCCTTGGCCTCCTGGATGCAGATCACATCGGCCGGGTGGGTCTGCAGCCAGTCGCAAAATCCTTTTTTCATGGCGGCCCGAAGGCCGTTGACGTTATAACTGATGATTTTCATATTGCTGGAAAAAGGCCGAATATAACGCAAGCGGGAAGGAAAAATGCAAAACTGGCCTTGAATTCGATCTACAAAAGGGTATGGCAAAACATGATCCTATTATCCCTCCGAAACAGCACGTGTACCTCGAAGGCCCCAAAAGCCGGGGGTATGAATTCAAATTCGCCCTGAAGGTTTTGTGGGAATTTATCACCGCCTTCCGCTGCCTGCATTTTGTAGGCCCCTGCATCACGGTATTCGGCTCCGCCCGGTTCAAGGAAGACCACCACTACTATGACAGCGCCCGGGAATTCGGGCGGCGCATAGCGGCCATGGGCTTTACCACCATGACCGGCGGCGGGCCCGGCATTATGGAGGCCGCCAACCGCGGCGCGTTCGAAAGCGGCGGCATGTCGGTGGGCTGCAACATCCGCCTGCCTTTTGAACAAAAGCACAACCCCTACATGCAAACCTGGGTCACCTTCGAGCACTTTTTTACCCGCAAGGTCATCCTGATCAAATACTCCTACGCCTTTATCATCATGCCGGGCGGCTTTGGTACAATGGATGAGCTTTTTGCCACCCTTACCCTCGTCCAGACCAAGACCATCACCACCTTCCCGATTGTATTATTCGGAAAGGAGTATTACAAGGAACTGATGGATGTGCTGCACTACATGGCCCGGAAAGGCACCATCTCCGAGGCCGACATGGCCCTGGTGCTGCTCACCGACGACATCGACGAAGCCATGGAACACATCCGCAAATACATCGAGCAAAACTACAAGGTCCGGCCCCGGAAAAAACGCGCCTGGTGGTTGTTCGAAAAACGGTAAGCGCCTGCGGAGTTCACGAGTTTACGGGTTTACGAGTCGTTTCCGGGTCGCGGGCAGTCTTTGCGAATGAAGAAGCTTTCAAAGTTTTTCCATTCCTGTTTGCCCATTGTTTATTGCCCATTGCCGATTGCTTTACTTTTGCGGCCATGAAAAATATCACGACCATCATATTCGACCTCGGTAATGTGCTGATTGACTGGAACCCCGATTACGTGTTCGACAAGCTGTTTACCGACAAGGAAGCGAAAAAGCATTTTCTGCAGAACATCTGCACTTCGGACTGGAACGAGCAGCAGGATGCCGGCCGCACGATTAAGGAAGCCACCGAGGAACTGGTGGCCAAATTTCCCGAACACAAAGATCCTATCGAAGCTTATTACGGCAAATGGATCGAAATGATCGGCGGCCCTATCCACGATACCGTGGAGATCTTCCGGCAACTGAAAGAGTCGGGCCGCTATAAGATCTACGCCCTGACCAACTGGAGCGCCGAACTGTTTCCCCTGGTACTGGCGGAATATGAGTTCCTGCATTGGTTCGACGGGCGCCTGGTAAGCGGCGAGGAAAAGATCCGCAAGCCCCAGCCCGAGTTTTACCAGCTGCTGCTCGACCGCTTCGAGATAAATGCCGACGAAGCTTTTTTCATCGACGACAACCTGCGCAATATCAAAGCGGCGGAAGCCATGGGCATCCGCAGCCACCACTTTACTTCGCCCCAGAAGCTGAAAGAAGAACTGCAACAGCTGCAACTGCTGAACGGTTTAGCAAAATAAACAATAGGCAATAGGCAATGGGCAAAAAGGAAGGGTTTCCGGTTGCTTATTGCCTATTGCCCATTGCTTTGTAACTTCAAGTACACTAAAACCAGCCATATGAAAAAAATTCTGTTTGGCGCCTTCCTGCTTTTGGGCATCAGCACCAGCTCCCAGGCACAACTGTTAAAAGACCTGTCGCAAAAAGTGCTCAAGGACAAAGCGCTGCCGGTAGGCAACCTCCTGAAAAAGCCGGCCCCTATTACCACTTCTTTCGAGGACGTGAACCTGCAGGGATCCAAACCCGAAGACTTCGGCAACGAGAAGACGTACAAGCCCCTGAGCGGACTGAAGCGTTCCGAAAACGGGGGGTATATCCTGCAGCCCGGCTATTACGAAATCTTCAACAAAAGCTACTGCCTGAAAGCCGGCACCCACGGTCCCAGCCAGGGCGACGGCTACATGTTTGCGCCCACCAAAGGCCCGAAGGACAATATCGTCAACAGCATCTTGCGCAACTCGGCCCGGCATACCGAGATCCCCCAGCACGAGGTGCAGGTATTGCTGTGGGCCATCATCGCCAAAAGCAAGTTTGCCGACATGACCGGCCGGCTGAAGGCAACGGCCGCCCTGCTGCTGACACCCCAGGAAATCCTGGAACTGAACGGTGGCGCTATCGGCACCCTTTCCGACGCCGCCCTGAAAAAAGAGATCATCCATATGCCCGCCGCCGTTCAGCAGGTTATGGAGGCCGAAAACAAGATCCGCGGCCTGGTGGCCTCGGGCGTGGATCGCTTTGAAGATTACGAGCAATGGGCGATCCTGGCCGGCGCCGCCCCCAACGACCGCCCGGACGTGAAAAGAGGCATGTGGAGCCTGCACCCCGACGGCTACTACGTGCGCTACATGCCCCAGGGCTACCAGCGCACAACCGTGCAACTGTACGTGCCGGACGCCCTGAAGGACGCCAACGTGGTGTACGACGCCGTAGGCGACATCGCCTGCCCCGCCAATACCGGCGCCCAGCGCCTGGCGCAAACCAATGAGCCGCTGAAACAATAAAACAGCGATACGATCCGGGTGGAAAAGATCACGTAAAGGAATGGGCGGCGCTCATTCCTTTACTCGTTTATTAGGGGTACTAATCCTTGTCGGGATCATGATAAGCGCCGAAGACAAACATAAAAAGACCATAGCAGATGGTTCCTGCAGCCACGATAATAAACCAGCCATGCCCTACATCATCACCGATAAAATCAAAAGCCTTGTCGGTATTGACCACATACTGCGGGTTCCCGGATAAAGCCGCTTTTATGAGGAAATAACCCATGATGCCGATAATAATACCCCGGGCAAAATGCCCTGCCCATGCAAGCACCTGGATGGCCGTTCGCTTCCACCGCACCAGCTGATCTATATCCATTCGTTCCCGGTAGGCCCGGGAAAGTACATAGCCCACCTGCCCTAAAGCCACAATGCCGGTAATAATGCCGATAACCAACAAGGCCCGGTCGCCCCAGCTCTCGCTGAGGATCTGGCGGGCCAGTTCCCGTTGTGCCGTTGGCTGGCCCGTATCCTCGAGGCCTCCTTTACCCGATAAGGTCTGAACAGCGGAAAAGGCAATCAGGGCATCGGCAAAGCCGCTCAGGGCCGTCACCCCTCTTCTTAAAATACCCTTCAGGGACGTTCCGTAACCGTAAGGGTCCCTGATGGTTTCATAGATGCGCCAGCTGATAAAGGCAACCATGCCCAGCAGGATAAAGCCGACGAACAGCTTGCCTATAAAATACCTGTTTAAAAACACCAGCAGGCTGTCCTCATCGGCACCGCCCTCTTTGAGCTTCAAAAATGAAAGGATAGCAATGATGCCGATAGCGGTGTACACAATGCCGGTGGAAAGGCAGCCCCATCGGGGCAGGTAATAAACAAACCATGTTTTCTTTCTGCCTTCTTCCATGAAGCAAAACAAATAAAAAAGGCTGCAAAAGCATTTCGCTTTGCAGCCTTTTTCTTTATAAGACGGCCTCACGGCCTAATATTCCAATTAACCAATTAACTAATTCCTAATCCAGCACCGGACGCAGCCAGCGTTCCATTTCGTCTGCGGGCAGCTCTTTGCGCTTCGTGTAGTTTTCGAGCTGGTCGCGCTGGATCTTGCCGATGCCGAAGTACTGGCTTTTGGGGTGGGCGATGTACCAGCCGCAAACCGAGGCCGCCGGGTTCATGGCCAGGCTTTCGGTCAGCTCGATGCCCACGTTCTCCGTTGCCTGCAGCAGGGAGAACAGCTTCCATTTTTCGGTATGGTCCGGGCAGGCCGGGTAACCCGGGGCCGGGCGGATACCCTGGTAGCGCTCCTTGATCAGGTCTTCGTCAGAAAGGTTTTCGTCCGGTGCGTAGCCCCACAGCTCGGTCCGCACCTTGTGGTGCAGGCATTCGGCAAAGGCTTCCACCAGGCGGTCGGACAGCGCCTGTACCATGATCTTGTTGTACTCGTCGTGCTCCTTCATGAAGCGGTCGCGGTGCACTTCCATGCCCTGGATGGTCACGGCAAAGGCGCCCATGTAGTCGGCAGGCTGCTCGCCCGGCTTGATGAAGTCGGCCAGCGAGAAGTTGGGCTGACCGGCGGCTTTCTGCACCTGCTGGCGCAGGAACTCCAGCTTCACCTCTCCCCTGTCGGTTTGCAGGCAAACGGTATCGGCGCCGTTGCTGGCGGCGGGCCAGAAGCCCACCACGCCATGAGCGGTGAACCATTTTTCGTCCACGATCTTTTTCAGCAGCGCCTGGGCATCGTGATAGAGCTTGGTGGCTTCGGTACCAATTACTTTGTCGGTCAGGATGTCGGGGAAGTGCCCGCCCATTTCCCAGGCCATGAAGAAGGGCGCCCAGTCGAGGTATTGGGCGATGGTGGCCAGGTCAAAGTCGCGGAATACTTTTACGCCATCGACGGCAGGTTTCACCGGCTGGTAGTCGTCCCAGGCGATCTGGGTTTTGTTGGCCGCCGCCTTTTCGTAGGGCAGGTAGGCCTTGGCGGTCTTTTTCTTGCCAAAGGTTTCCCGCAGGCCGGTGTATTCTTTAGAAAGGTTTTCCAAAAACGTCTTTTTCTGGTCGGTGTTCAGCAGGTTGCCGGTAACGGTCACGCTGCGCGACGCATCGAGCACGTGCACCACGCCGTTGTCGTATTCCGGGGCGATCTTCACGGCCGTGTGCATGCGCGAGGTGGTGGCGCCGCCGATCAGCAGGGGCTGCTTCATGTTGCGGCGTTTCATTTCGTGGGCCACGTGCACCATCTCGTCCAGCGAAGGGGTGATCAGGCCGCTCAGGCCGATGATGTCCACGCCTTCTTTCTGGGCGGTGTCCAGGATCTTGTCGGCCGGTACCATCACGCCCAGGTCGATCACGTCGTAGCCGTTACATCCCAGCACCACGCCTACGATATTTTTGCCGATATCGTGTACGTCGCCTTTTACCGTGGCCAGTAATATTTTAGCGGCGCCGGCGGCTTCTTCGCTCTGTGTGCCGGCAGCCAGGTGGGCGGCTTTGCGCTCTTCCTTCTCCTGTTCGATAAAAGGTGTGAGGACGGCCACCGATTTTTTCATTACCCGGGCGCTTTTGACCACCTGTGGCAGGAACATCTTGCCGGCGCCGAACAGGTCGCCCACTACGTTCATGCCGTCCATCAGCGGGCCTTCGATCACGTCGAGGGGCTTGGGATATTTCTGGCGGGCTTCTTCGGTATCGGCCTCAATAAAGTCGGTAATGCCGTTCACCAATGAATGTTTCAGGCGCTCTTCCACGGAGGTGCCTCTCCAGGCATCGTCCTTTTTTTCTTCCTTGCCCTTGGCCTTTACCGTTTCGGCAAAGCTTACCAGGCGCTCGGTGGCGTCGGCGCGGCGGTTGAGGATCACGTCCTCGCACAGCTCGCGCAGCTGCGGCTCGATCTCGTCGTACACCACCAGCTGGCCGGCGTTCACGATGCCCATGTCCATGCCCGCCCGGATGGCGTGCAGCAGGAACACGGAGTGGATGGCTTCGCGCACGTGGTCGTTGCCGCGGAAGGAGAACGACACGTTGCTCACCCCGCCGCTGATCTTCGCCAGGGGCATGCGTTTCTTGATCTCGCGGGTGGCCTCGATAAAGTCCACCGCGTAGTTGTTGTGCTCCTCGATGCCGGTGGCAACGGCAAAGATGTTGGGGTCGAAGATGATGTCTTGGGGATCGAAGCCTACCTGTTCGGTCAATATTTTGTAGGCCCTTTCGGAGATCTCCACCTTGCGGGCGAAAGTATCGGCCTGGCCCACTTCGTCGAAGGCCATCACCACTACTGCGGCGCCATAGGACAGGCAGATGGTGGCTTGTTCGATGAACTTCTCCTCGCCTTCCTTCAGCGAGATGGAGTTGACGATGCACTTGCCCTGGACGCATTTGAGGCCGGCTTCGATGATCTCGAACTTCGAGGAGTCGATCATGATGGGGATGCGGGCGATGTCGGGCTCGGCCTGCAGCAGGTTCAGGTAGGTGGTCATGGCCTTGACGCCGTCGAGCAGGGCGTCGTCCATGTTCACGTCCAGCACCTGGGCGCCGTTCTCTACCTGCTGGCGGGCCACGCTCAGGGCTTCTTCATATTTGTTTTCGCGGATCAGGCGCGCAAATTTCTTCGATCCCGTTACGTTGGCGCGTTCGCCGACGTTCACAAAATTCGACTCGGGACGGACCACCAGGGGTTCAAGGCCGGACAGCCTCAAAAAGGGTTTTATGCTGGAAACAGACATTTTCGGATAGACAGCTTTTGCTTGTTGCGTTAAAAGGTTTTCTCCACCACCGGCAGGGGGCGGGGCTTGATGTTTTGGACGTGCTGGGCGATGTGGCGGATGTGGTCGGGGGTGGTGCCGCAGCAGCCGCCCACGATGTTCACAAAGCCTTCCTTGGCCCATTCTTCCAGGAAGTGGCCGGTATCGGCGGGTTCCTCGTCGTACTCACCCATGGCGTTGGGCAGGCCGGCGTTGGGATAGGCCGAGGTATAGCAGGCCGCGATCTGGCTCAGCTCTTCGATGTGGGGGCGCATTTCTTTGGCACCCAGGGCGCAGTTCAGGCCGATGCTCAGGGGATGGGCGTGCAGCACGGAGGTATAAAAAGCCTCCAGGGTCTGCCCGCTCAGGGTGCGGCCCGAAGCGTCGGTGATGGTGCCGCTGATCATGATGGGCAGCTCGGGCTGCTTCGTATCGCGGAAGAATTTCTTGATGGCGAAGATGGCGGCCTTGGCGTTGAGGGTGTCGAAGATGGTTTCGATCAGCAGCAGGTCCACGCCGCCTTCCACCAGGGCCTTCACCTGTTCGTAATAGGCTTCCATCACCTCGTCGAAGGACACGGCCCGGAAACCGGGGTTGTTCACGTCGGGCGAAAGCGAGAGGGTTTTGTTCATGGGACCGATGGCACCGGCTACGAACGCTGCTTCCCTTCCCGCTCCTTCGGGGGAGGCCAGGAATTCGCGGACGGCTTCCTTCGCCAGGCGGGCGGCGGCCACGTTGATCTCGTACGACAGGTCTTCCATGTTGTAGTCGGCCATGGAGATGCGCTGGGCGTTGAAGGTGTTGGTTTCGAGGATGTCGGCGCCGGCGGCCAGGTATTCGGTATGAATGGCTTTGATGATCTGCGGCTGGGTGAGGCACAGCAGGTCGTTGTTTCCTTTGATATCGGAAGGCCAGTCTTTGAACCGTTCGCCCCGGTAGTCGGCTTCGGTGAGCTTGTAGCGCTGGATCATGGTCCCCATGGCGCCATCGATCACCAGGATGCGGTCGTTCAGTAATTCGCGGATGTTCTTCATCTTGTTAAATTAATGCTCGTGAGGGGCGGGGTCGTCCAGGGTGAATGAGCAAAGGTCGCAGGTGAATGGTATAGCGTCTTTAGTACCTTAATCCGGGAGTCTGTAAGCATCCATTCACGATAAACGATCGCGATTCATGCGGGAGCTGTTAAACGACAGGAAACCTTCTGCGGGACTTTCGTGCGTTTATTAGTTCCGTTTAAAAGGCCGAACAATAAACAAATCCGCCCTAAAAACCGCAAAGGTAAGGGAAAATAAGATTAGGGGGCCGGAAGGCCGGCCCCTACTTCACATAGCTTTCCACCGGCAGGCGGTTCTGAAGGCTGCGGGCCAGGGTCATTTCGTCGGCGTATTCCAGCTCGCCGCCGAAGGCAATGCCGCGGGCAATGGTGGTCACTTTAACGCCGGGGGGCAGTTTCTTCTGGATGTAATAAATGGTGGTATCGCCCTGGATATTCGGGCTGAGGGCGAAGATCACTTCGGTGGTTTCCTCCTTTTGGGCGCGAACCACCAGGGTGTCGATATTGAGCTGCGCGGGACCGATGCCGTCCAGGGGCGAGATCACCCCGCCGAGCACATGGTAGGTACCGTTGAACTGCTGGGTGCTTTCCAGTGCGATCACGTCGCGGATGTTTTCCACCACACAGATGGTATCCTGCTTGCGCATGGTGTTGGCACAGATGGAACAGAGGTCGGCGTCGGCCACGTTGTGGCAGCGCTGGCAGAACTTGATCTCGCTGCGCATGCGGTGCACCACCTCGCTGAAATGCTGTACTTCCTCGGCCTCCTGCTTCAGCAGGTGCAGCACCAGCCGCAGGGCGGTTTTTTTACCGATCCCAGGCAGTTTGGCAAACTCATTTACCGCTGTTTCTAACAAAGCACTTGAAAATTGCATAGTCTGCAAATTTACGCCAAAACGCTGTTATCACCCTGTTATTAAAGGGCTATAACGACAGGTTGATATCGTTGCGGATGCCGGCTTTCACATTGATGGTCTGGCCGGTGGGGCGCACCAGCTCGGGCTGCTTTTTGGGGCCGAAAAACTGGCCGGGATCCCATTTGCCGTTGCCGTTGCGGTCGAACAGGATGCGCAGCTCGTACTCGCCGGGCACAAAGAGGTTCTGGGCAAACTGGCCGCTTTTGACGGAGGTGGAAAAGACCACGGCTTCGTTCTGCACGAACAGCAGCACGGGCTGTTGGGTCGTATCCACGTTGCGCACCCGGATGCGGATGCCGCCATAATCTTTCTGGGACTTCGTGGTAAAATTGAGGGTGTCGGTTTTCAGCAGCTTGCGGCCCAGGGTATCTTCGGCAAAGTCCTTATCCACGATGAGGTTGTAATCGGCGCCCTCTTTCCAAGCCGTTTTCAGGCGTAGTTGCTTGCGGCTGGAATCCAGGGTGACCGAATAGTTCGGCACGGGGGTGAAGACCGTATCGGTGGTCAGCCGCATTTTGGTGGAGTCGAAGGTGCGCAGGGGCCGCTCGAAGGTGAGCAGGAAATCCTGGAGCAGGTCCTGTGCCCCCTGTTCGTAGTTCATCCGCAGCCGCTTGTCGCCGGCCTTACCGCCCGCAGGGGCGGTCGGGGTCTTTTTCTGTTCTTCCTCCTCCCGGTACGCATAAAGGGTAAGCGGGTCTTTGCGGCCCGAAACCACGGGCGAGTCGGCAAAGGCAAAGTACTGCCGGGGGCTGGTGTAGCGGCGCAGGGTGCCCGCATCGCCCAGGGCGTAAATGGCAAAGGTGTCGCGGGGCAGGTTGCGGAAGGTAAAGCGGCCGGCGCTGTCGAGCTTGGTGGCATAGCGGGGCCGCTGCTTTACCACGGCCGAATCGGTCCGGTCGACATGCAGCACGACGGTAATGGTGGTGTCCACCTGGCCGGACTGGGCCAGGAGCACGCTGCCGCTGAGCTCCAGCGAGTCGAGAAAGGGTCCCGTGGAAAAGGTATAGGTAAAGTTGGCAAAGGGGTTGCCCTCGTTGATATCGCGGATGGCGTTGCCGAAGTTGAAGGTATAGGTGGTGTTGGGCAGCAGGGAGTCGCGGAGGCGGACATTGATGGTTTTGAGCTTGACCGACACCTCGGGCACGGTTTCAAACAGGGGGTTGAACAGCAGGTTCTGCTGTACTTCCTGCAGGTCCACGTATTCATTGAAGGTAAGGGTAATGCGCTTGCCCCTGAAATTCAGGGTCGAGTCTTTGGGGGCGGCGCCGACCAGCACCGGCGGCAGGGAGTCGCGCGGGCCGCCCGTGGGGGGGATGATATTGGCGCAACCCGGCCCACTGATGGCCAGCACGGTAAATATGAAAACGATAAACGATATATAAAGCGCAGATTTTTTCATGAGTGGGGGCAAACTTAAACCCTTTCTGAGAAAGAAGGGGGCGGACCGGGCCCTTAATTGTTAAAAATAGAAAGACGGGGCAATGAACCCTGGCGCAAACTACCCGCTAAATTGCCGCTTTCTCCCACCCTTTATCCCCTGCAGGAGGCCTAAGTTTGTCCTGTCAATAACAACCCTTCAAAACGAATCCATATGCAAAAGATCACCACCGTCCTGTGGTTCAACGACAAGGCCGAAGAAGCCATGAATTTTTATACCTCCATCTTTAAAAACGCTTCCGTTCAACACAGCCGGCGCTACGGCAAAGGCGAACCCGGGTCTCAGGGCACTTTTTTGACGGGCTCCTTCGTCATCGACGGGCAGGAATTTATGGTGCTGAACGGCAACGCGCAATCTTCCTTTTCCCCCGCCACCTCCTTATTTATCAAATGCGAAACCCAGCAGGAAGTGGACGAGCTTTGGGCCCGGCTGTCCGAAGGCGGGCAGGAACTGCAGTGCGGCTGGGTGACCGATCAATTCGGCGTCACCTGGCAGGTGATTCCCACTGTGCTGGAAAAGCTGCTTTGGGACAAGGATGCGGCCAAAGCCACCCGGGTCATGCAGGCCATGATGAAAATGGTCAAGATCGACATCGCCAAGCTGGAACAAGCGGCCGAAGAGCCGGCGACGGCCTAAGCCTGTAAAAACAAACACCCCACAATCTTTAAACGCTTTAATCATAACGACCATGAAAAAATTGCAATTCTCCATCGACGTCAACGCTCCGAGGGAAAAAGTATGGAAGGTCCTCTGGGACGATGCCACCTACCGCAGCTGGACCAGCGTATTCAGCGAAGGCTCCCATGCTGTCAGCGACTGGAAGGAAGGCAGCAAAATCTATTTCCTTTCCGCCAACGGCGACGGCATGAACAGCGTGATTGCCAAAAACATTCCCAACGAATTCATGTCGTTCCAACACCTGGGCATGCTCAAGGACGGCAAGGAAGTACCGCCGGATGCGGAAACCGAAAAATGGGCGGGCGCCCTGGAAAATTACACGCTGAAAGGCCATAACGGTGCGACCACCCTGACCGTGGATATGGACGCCACCGAGGAATTCGAGGCATACTTCCAGGAAAAGCTGCCCCAGGCGCTAGACAAGGTAAAACAGCTGGCCGAAGGCTAAACAAACCCCCGCAAGCTGGCTGCACTCCCTTAACACCCGTCCCGGAAGTCTTCTTCCGGCGGCAGGTCGTAAAGGGCCACAGCCAGCTTGCTGGTCTTTACAAACGAACACCAGTAACAACCTTCCCGGCCGCAGCCGGTGTAAAAGTCGCGGTCCTGCACCCGGTTCCAGGCCGTGGTCACCTGGTTTTTTACGGTTGCCAGGTCGGCGGGCCCCACCATTACCATTTCCCGCACATACGCCCCTTTTTGATCCGGCTCCACGAAGTCGAAGGCGACGCCGGTTACGTTCCAGTCCTTGGCCGTGTAGTACTGCAGCAACAACACATAAAAGACCGCCTGCCGCCAGTAGTCGCCGCCTTCGGGGTCGCTGTCCGATGGAGGCACCAGCTTTTCCCTTGCTTTTTCCAGGTCGCCGGTCTTGTAATCCACCACCAGGGCGTCCCTGCCCCTGAACTCGATCTTGTCCATCCTCCCCTTCAGCGGCACTTCGTCCACCAGCAGGTGTCTTATGGTAAATTCCACGGAGACGACTTTATTCCACGAGCCGATGTAGCGGTGGTAATAGGGCGGCAGCAGCCTGAAGCCCTGTTCCAGCCGGCGGGCAAACCCCTCGGGGGTAAAGCCGGAGCGGTGGCGGTGCATGTAGGCGGCAAAATCGTCCAAAAGCGTTTCCACGGGCGGGAACCGCTCCTGGGCCTGCATTTTGCGAAACAGCTGCTCCAGCGCATGGTGCACGGCGGAACCGAATTCGGCGGCTTCGTTTCGGCCCGACGGAACCCGTACGATGTAGTGGTAATAAAATGCCAGGGGGCAGCGCAGGTAGGCATTGAGGGCCGACACGCTCATCGAAAACTCTTTTACGGCCCGGTGCTCCAGCTCGTCGTCCAGGGCGGCGATCCGGGGCACAACCCGGTGGCGGAACGCAACAGGAGTAAAGCCAGCGGTGCCGGCTTTTTCCACGGGCAGGGGATGCCCGAAGATTTCAGACAGGTACCGGGTGGGCTCCTGCGCCTGGCCACCAGGGGAACGGCTGCTACAGGAAAGATAGAGGTAGGTACGGGCACGGGCCAACGCCGTATAAAACAGGCGCCGCTGCTGCTCCTCCCGGTCCGGGGATGCCAACAACGCATCGGCGAACCGGAAGCCCCGCAAAGGCTTCCGGTGCTTTTCCCAACAGGAAGTGGTGCAGCCGGCAAAGAACAGGTGGTCGAATTCCTGATCGGGGGCATCGTGAACCGTCCGCAACTGCACGCCCGCTTCCTTGCCGGCATCCGGCTCCGGCAGCACCAGCCCTTCGTGCTGCGCTCGCCCCAGGCGGTGCAGGAAGGACTCCAGCCGCAACTGCGGGTGCCGGCGGCATTCTTCCCGCACATGCGTCCGGAAACCGTCCAGAGGCCCTTGGGGGCAATGCGCCTCAAAGCCACCCTCGGCCATTACCTTGTCCACCAGTTCGGACAAGCCCGTATGAGGGACGGCAGCAATAAGCCCTTCGATAACCGTTAGGGCCTCTTTCAGGGAGGCGGGCGGCGGCTGCCAGAAAAGATCCGTGGGATGCTCGTGCACTTTATCGTGCAGGTAGCGGCGCAGCGAGGTAGGCTTGCGGCCGTACCGGAGGGCGGCCACCTCCCGGCTGGCCCGCACCATTTCGACCGGCGGGATGCCCCAGCATTCAAAATGCAGGATACGGAACAGCATTTCGTCGCCGCTGTACGGCAGGTCGTTTTCAGCCGACAGGTAGTGCAGCAGCAGGATCAGTTGTTGCACCGGCGGCTCGTCCAACAGGTTGCCGCGGCGCCTGAGCGTAAACGGTATGCCTGCCCGCTGCAGGCAGGCGGCCAGCTCCGCTCCCTGCCGGTCCTCGCGGTACAGCACACCCACGGAAGCGCCGGCGGCCCCTCCCAGCTCTTTGATCCGAAGGGCTATGTGCTCCATTTCGTGTAGCGGCGACGGGTATTCGTACAGGCGGACATCTGCACACGCCCCCATACGGTCCACGGCCATGCGCTGTTCCGCATCCATTCGGTTATACGCTTCGGTAAACTTCTGTGGTAGTTTTTCCAGGAGAAAGGTCATGCTATAAAGCTAACGGAAACCTGCCTCTCATTGCATCGCTTAGCTATATGTTAAATGGTTTTTAAGATGCCTCGTTATCCACCCGGTTTCCACACTCTGGCACATTTTTGTCTTATTGGTGACAGACACCAAAATCTTTCAGCCTATCTAAAAATTTACTTTATGAAACACATCCTTCCCATTGCAGCTATAACCGCCCTGATGGCCACCGCCTGTAACACAACTCCTAAAACAGAAGTTCCTGTAACCAAGGAAGCCCTGGTACCCGTTGCGGATACCGCCGGCTTTGCCCAGTTCCAGGAATTCAAAAAACAGGAAGAGCTGAAGAAGGCTGCTGCCGCCCAGGCCGCTGCTGCACCGGCACCCGCAGCCTCGTACGCGGTGGCCCGCTCGTCTTCCGGTTCTTCCCGGAGAAGCTATAGCAATTATGAAGGAGGCTCCATGAACTCCGAATCCGGCAATGCCGCACAAGCTCCCCAGAAAAGAGGCTGGAGCAAGGCCGCCAAAGGCGCCGTGATCGGTGCCGGTACCGGCGCTGTGGTAGGAGCCGTTGTCAATAAAAGAAACCGCGTGGTAGGCGGCGTAGTCGGCGGCGTGCTCGGCGGCGGCGTGGGCTACGGCATCGGCCGCCACATGGATAAAAAAGACGGCCGCTACTAAACTTTGTCAGACGGTTGGTTTCTCTCAACGCGGGGTTTTACCGGAAAACGTTCTCACCGGGTAAAACCCCGCTCTTTTTTTGCCCCTGCACCCAACAATATCTACCGGCATTTGTTAAAAAAGGGATACTTTTTGGTCCATATACCTTTCTTCAAGCATTATCCATGGCCAAAATACATGTACTCAAAAGCGTTCAGAAGATCCCGGTAAGCCTGGAACAGGCCTGGAGCTTTTTTTCCGATGCCGGCAACCTGCTCACCATCACACCGCCCTTCCTGAATTTAAAGATCACCAACAAGCAGCCCCGGACCGAAATGTATCCCGGCCAGATCATTACCTACAAGGTAAAGCCGCTGCTGGGCATCCCGGTTTTCTGGATGACCGAGATCACGCACGTGGAACCGCTCAAGCTGTTCGTGGATGAGCAGCGCAAGGGTCCCTACACCCTCTGGCACCACCAGCACCACTTCGCTTCGATCCCGGGCGGCGTGGAGATGACCGATATCGTGCATTACGGCCTGCCCTTGGGCGTTGCCGGCCGCCTCGCCCACCTGCTCACGGTAAAACAACAGCTGAAAAAGATCTTTACCTACCGCTACTTCAAAGTCAACGAACTCTTCGGCGACTGGCCCGGCGAATCGCTCCACCTCGAAATGGAATGAATTAAGGAATTGGTTAATTAGTTCATTGGTTAATTGGGCCTTGGATATTGAAACACTTCTCTTATTTCCTAATACCCTAATTAACCAATATCCTAATTCATTCACAATCCAGCACTTGCACTCCGGTTTTCCAGGCGCTATTGAGCTGTTCGAACTCGCGGGCATCTTCAGGCGATAATTCTTTATTTTCCAGGCGGCCCAGGTCGGGCTGGCCGGCGTCCACCCAGGCGGTGTACCAGAAAGAAGCCACCGCCACTATGGATTGCCGCATCCGCCGCTCGATCATTCCTTCGAGCCGGTCGCTGTAGGCCCGGCAGAAGGCGGCGGAATACTGCCGCACCACCAGCCCGTTGCGCTCCTCGAAGGCAAACTTTTTGTCGGCCGGGAAGCGGGCCGTCAGCTCCCGCTCGCAGCGCAACACCGTGTCGGCCGCCGCGGCGCTTTCCAGCACCCGCTTCCAGATAAAACCTGCAGGGTCTTTAATATAGGCTGCCTTGCCCACAAAAAAATCCCATTCCTTTTCGGCCAGCAGCTCGGGAATGCGGCTTTCCCAAAAACCGTGAATGCCCTCCTGGCCGGTGAGCTGGCCATTGTGGTTGCTGGAGGCATGCAGCGGCACGTGCAGGTCGGCCAGGTAATGGCCGATCTCCGCCGACAGCTTCAGGATCCGCGCTGTGTTTTTTTCCTTGAAGGCATGGGTAAGGCGTCGGTGCATCAGGAGGGTCCACCAGGGAACAATGCCGTAGCGCCGCAGGCTGTCCTCGCCATAACGGGCGACCGCCTCATCCCAGCGGCGGGGCAGCGAATCGAAAGGATAGGCGCCGTAATGGTCGATATCGATAAAGTGCCGCGGCCCCTCCTCCGGCACCACGTACCTTCTTTTATCCGGGTCCACGGCATGGAGGGCCAAAAAATCGATCTGTTTTTTATAAAAGACCATCATGGGCGGCGGCAACAGGAAGACCGCCTGGTAGTTGATCTTGCGGTGCGCAAAGAAGCCCCAGCAAAAGCAGCGGACCGCCAGCAGCAGCAAGGTTATGGTAACGAACGCTTTTTTCATGAACGCTCCCCCGGAGAACGAATAAGATACACAGAATCGGTCGGAAGAAAAAAGCCGCAGTGCGACTGCGGCTTTTTGGAAATACGTTATGCGGGTATGAGGTCCTTATGCTTTTCCCGCTCCCAGAAACGGTGCTGGCCGATGGCGGTTATGAACCGGGCGGCGACCGTCTCCGCATCGGGATCGTTGCGGCCGGTAACGACGCCTTTATCCTCGGACAACTGGTCAAACAGCTGCAGCTCCGGCAGGCCGCAGGCCCCGATCACCTCTACTCCTTCACCCGTGGCGGCAATAGGCTTTCCATGCTTGTAGGCTTCCCGGATAAAATGCAGCGTATCGCCCATCTGCTGCATGCGTTCCGCCGATTTTTGTCCGCCGGCCACCAGCACCGCATCGTAAAGGACGGAACCCGTGGTGAGGTAACTCTTATCGGTCTGCAGGTCCGGGCCGGAAGCGGCCTTGCGCGTGCCCTGCATTTTAGAGATCACCTCGCAGACAGCACCTTCTTTGGTAAGGGCCGCTACTATTTCCTTCAACACCTGCCCCTCAAAACCATCCTCCGCCAGCACGGCTATTTTACGCCCCTTGATGGACGTTTTGCTTTTATTTTCCGCATTTTCCATACTGAGGGACGGCGACACTTCCACCCGGCGCTTGTCCGCATTTTTTGCCGGCGGCGTGGCCTTTTGCACGCCCGAAGGCTTATCCATGCCAATCCCTTCGGCCACCAGCCCGGCCAGGTCGCCGTCGATCCGCGCCAGGTGGTCCAGCATCCGGGCCCGGATGTGTTTTGTTTCCACCTTGCCCAGCTCAAAGCGAAGGGCTTCCATAATGTGCTTTTTCTCGGTTTCCGACATGCTGTTGTAAAACAGCTGCGCCTGCGTATAATGATCGCCGAAGCTTTCACTGCGTTCTTTTATCTTGACGCCCTCCACCTTCTGCGCATAATGCGTAAAGGCGCCGGCATCGGCCCCGGCAGCATAGGGACAACCGCCGGCCAGCGAATTGGGCGAGTAATTGACCCTTCCTTTATTTATAGTCTGGCGCATAAAGCCGTCGCGCTGGTTATTGACCACCGGCACATGGGGGCGGTTGATGGGGATCTCGGCAAAGTTGGGACCGCCAAGGCGGATGAGCTGGGTATCGGTATAGGAAAACAGCCTTCCCTGCAGCAGGGGGTCGTTGGTAAAATCGATGCCCGGCACCACGTGGCCCGGGTGAAAGGCCACCTGCTCGGTTTCGGCAAAAAAGTTATCCGGGTTGCGGTTCAGCGTCATCATGCCGACCCGCTTTACCGACACCAGCTCTTCCGGCCAGATCTTGGTGGCATCCAGGATGTCGAAATCAAAGTCGAACTCCTCGGCCTCGGTAATGATCTGCACACCCAGCTCGTATTGGGGAAAAGCACCTTTTTCAATCGACTCCCAGAGGTCGCGGCGGTTAAAGTCCGGGTCCTTGCCGGCAATTTTGAGGGTTTCGTCCCAGGCCAGGGAATGGATGCCCATCACCGGCTTCCAGTGGAACTTTACAAAGTGTCCCTCACCTTTCTCATTCACCAGCCGGAAGGTATGCACGCCAAATCCTTCCATATGGGCATAGCTGCGGGGCAGGGCCCTGTCGCTCATCACCCACATGATCATGTGCAGCGACTCGGGCACCAGGGAAATAAAGTCCCAGAAGTTATCATGGGCGGAGGAGGCCTGCGGTATTTCGTGGTGCGGCTCCGGCTTCACCGCATGTACGAAATCAGGGAACTTGATGGCGTCCTGGATAAAGAATACCGGCATGTTGTTGCCCACCAGGTCGTAATTGCCCTCGGTGGTGTAGAACTTGGTAGCAAACCCTCGTACATCGCGAACCGTATCGGCCGATCCGCGAAAGCCGGCCACCGTGGAAAACCGTACAAAAACAGGCGTTTCCAAAGAAGGATCGGTCAGGAACTTCGCCCGGGTGTAGGCTTTCAGCGTGTCGTCGTACACCTGGAACACCCCGTGCGCCGCCGCCCCGCGGGCATGGACAATGCGTTCGGGAATGCGTTCATGGTCGAAGTGCGTCATCTTCTCCCGGAAATGAAAGTCTTCCATCAGCGTGGCGCCCCGGATACCCGCCTTCAGCGAATCATCGTTCTGCCCCACTTTCACCCCCTGGTTCGTGGTCAGCTCGTTCTGGTTGCTTGCTTTTTCTTCTTTGGCCATAAGGTTACAATTTTTGTAAGAGGAAGAGCTATCAAATATTGTGCACCCCTGCCCGGGCAATGCCCCAAGTACATTCATTTTATTTTTCATTCGACCAAAACGCCGCAGCATTCGAAAAAAAAATAAAAAAAGTCGAAAGAATATTTTGATGATCTTTTGTTTGTATATTACAGATACAAGCGGCCACATACTTTCTCAAGGCCGCACTTCCCAAAAAACTTATCGCCTGCAGCCACTTTTTGACCCGTAGTCGAAAAGCAGCACCTGGTTATTTACATAGGAAAAACACCCATGTAAGGACACCTGGGCCTGCCCGTCCGTAAAGGAGCAGCCGTAGTGGTGCAGCGCGATGAAGAAGGTGTATTCATCATCATTAAAATAAACGCGTATGAATCCAACCAGCTACACACGAAAATTAGCCGAAGTAGGCATTTACGACATCGACGTCGTAGGCGGCAAGAACGCTTCTTTAGGCGAGATGCTGCAGCACCTGTCGCAACTGGGCATCAACATCCCCGACGGTTTTGTGGTAACGGTGGACGCATACCAGGCCTTTATCCTGCACAACGGGCTGGAAGCCCGCATCCGCGGCCTGATCCAGGGAATTGTCAATGACGACCTGGACTCCCTGCGCAGCGCAGGGGCGCAGGTACGCCAACTGATCCTCGACGGCGTATTCCCCGACGAACTGATGCTGCAGATCGAAGAGGCCTATTCCGCCCTCTGCCGCCAGTACGGCATGGAGGCCGTGGACGTGGCCGTTCGCTCCTCGGCCACGGCCGAAGACCTGCCCGACGCTTCCTTTGCAGGGCAACAGGAAACTTATTTGAACATCAAGGGGCCCGGCGCCGTCCTCTCCGCCATCCGGCACTGCTTCGCCTCGCTGTTTACCGACCGGGCCATCAGCTACCGCGAAAGCTTCGGGTACGATCATTTCGTCATCGGCCTGTCGGTTTGCGTACAGAAAATGGTGCGCTCCGACAAAGCCGTAAGCGGCGTGGCCTTCTCGCTCGACACTGAAAGCGGCTTTAAGGATGCCGTCATCATCAATGCCTCCTACGGCCTGGGCGAAATGATCGTGCAGGGCGCCATCTCGCCGGACGAATTCATTGTCTTCAAACCCACGCTCAGCGCCGGCTACCCCTCCATCATCGAAAAGAAAATGGGCGTGAAGAACCGTAAGATGATCTACGGCGACTCGCCCCACGAACGGGTAAAGATCGTGGACACCTCCAAAGCGGAGCAGGACGCCTTCTGCCTCTCCAACGAACAGGTCATCCAGCTGGCCCAGTGGGTCATGGACATCGAGGCGTACTACTCCATGATCAAGGAGCGGTGGTGCCCCATGGATATCGAATGGGCGGTGGACGGCCTTACCGGCCTGCTGTACATCGTACAGGCGCGCCCCGAAACGGTGCATTCGCGCAAGGAGGCCCGCTCCCAGACCCTGTACCATATCGAAGAAAAGAACCGGGCGGAAAAGGTGCTGCTGACCGGCATTGCCGTAGGCGATAAAATTGCCGCCGGCCCGGTGGTCATCCTCGGGGAATTCGCCAAGGACAGCGTCGAACATATTGAATTCGAAGAGGGCAGCGTGCTGGTGACCAACATGACCGACCCCGACTGGGAGCCGATCATGAAAAAAGCCTCCGCCATCGTCACCAACAAGGGCGGGCGCACCTGCCATGCGGCCATCGTGGCCCGTGAGCTGGGCATCCCTGCCGTGGTGGGCTGCGGCAATGCCACCGAACTGTTGTCGGAAGGCCGGGAGATCACGGTTTCCTGCGCCGAAGGCGAGTCGGGCATTATCTATGACGGCGTCCTGGAGTTTTCCGAACAGCGCATCCACTTCAACGAGCTGCCGCAAACCCGCACGCCGATCCTGCTGAACGTGGCTTCGCCGGACATGGCGTTCCATTTCTCGCACTTCCCGCAACGCGGCGTGGGACTGGCCCGCGAGGAGTTTATTATCAACAACTATATCAAGGTGCATCCCCTGGCGCTGCTGCAGCACGAAAGCCTGGGCGACGCCCAATTGTCGGCGCAGATCGCCCAGCTGACCAAAGGCTTCAAGGACGGGGAAACCTATTTCGTGGAAAAGCTGTCGTATGGCGTGGCCAAGATCGCCTCGGCCTTTTATCCCAATAAGGTCATCGTACGCTTTTCCGACTTCAAGAGCAACGAATACTACAACCTGCTGGGAGGAAAATATTTCGAGCCGCACGAAGAAAACCCCATGATCGGCTGGAGGGGCGCCTCCCGGTATTATTCGGACAAATACAAAGAGGCCTTCGGAATGGAATGCCGGGCCATCAAAAAGGTGCGCGAAGAACTGGGGCTCTCCAACGTGGTGATGATGATCCCCTTCTGCCGCACGGTGGCCGAGCTGCACAAGGTGTACGCGGTGATGGCCGAATACGGGCTGGTAAGGGGCAGGGACGGCCTGGAAGTGTACCTGATGGCCGAAATACCCTCGAACGTGATCATGGCCGACAAGTTCGCCCAGCATATCGACGGCTTCTCCATCGGCTCCAACGACCTGACGCAGCTGGTGCTGGGCCTGGACCGCGACTCGGCCCTGGTAGCCCACCTCTACGACGAGCGCAACGAAGCGGTGAAGGCCATGATCCGCACCGTGATCGCCGCCGCCAAGAAAGCCAAGGTAAAGGTCGGCATCTGTGGACAGGGACCTTCGGACTTCCCGGACTTCGCCCAGTTCCTGGTGGAGCTGAATATCGACAGCATTTCCGTCACCCCCGATTCCTTCTTCAAAACGGTCAATGCCGTACACTATATAGAAACGAAAATGGAAAATAATGCGGCAGTAGGGCCGAAGCTGGAAGTACGCTGACCACTCACGTTTTTGCATGTGCGCTTTTGTCACCAACATTTCCCGGAAACGGGAAATGTTTTTTTATTTATATAGGTTGGCCATTATAGGATCATTCCGCTGAAACCCGCCACCAGCAAGGGCTTTAACAATCCGTTGTGTGGTTAAGCATGCATAAAAAGGCCTTTTGTTGTGTTGCAGCACCTGTTTTTTCCCGCTAATTTTGATCTCAGATCATTCACAGGAAAGTACAACACAACGAATAGCCTCCCCGCTTTTCTTTTTTCCTGACCCTCTTTTGCCTGCCATACTGCGATTCCTGCTTGCCTCCCTGCGATTGCCGCCCCATTGATCAAACCGTAATTATTTCATTCAAATAAAACTGTTCGTTATGAATAACATGATCAGCACCCATATCCGCAATGCAGTGAAAAGCGTATTTGCTCCCGCAGCTTTTGCCTTCCTGTTCTCTATCCTGGCAATCCCCGCCACCGTACAGGCCGGCGACGGCATCACCACCACTCCTGTTGAAGTGAAGCTGGTAGGCCACATCGATGAAAGCCCCGTAGTGCGCATCGAGTTCAACAACACCGCAAAAGAGCAACTGTCCGTTATCCTGAAGGACGCCCAGGGCAGCATCGTATACTCCGAAAGATTTAACGGCGAGAAGTTCTCCAAGAACTTCCAGTTCGAGAAAGGCGCCGAAGACCTGACCCTCACCCTGACCATCCGTTCCAAGACCGAAAGAAGACCCGTGGTTTTCCAGATCAACAAAAATGTACGCGTAGTTGAAGACGTGGTGGTAACCAAGCTTTAATTGAGCCCGTTTCGCGATCCTATCCCCTGAAAACGCCTTCCCATCCGTATCCGGCCTGTGAAAAGCACCTGAAGCCTATCCGTTGTGTTCCTAATTTTTGAAGTTCCGGCCACTGCCGGAACTTTTTTTTGCAGGGTATTTGGGGCACCCTTACCGGCTTGTTCCCTAATTTAGCGCATGATTGAAGCATCGGAACTGCGGCTGGGAAACTACCTGCTGCAAAAAATAGCCAACAAGATCAGCATGGTCGCCTGCACCTACGCCCACTTTGAACTGCTGGCCAAAGGCGAAGGCAAACTGCTTTACCCCGTGGTATTGAAGCCGGAATTGCTGGAAAGAAGCGGCTTCCAGGAAAACAAGGACTACGCCCTGCTGCCCCAGGCGCGGGAATTTATTCTCCTGCTGCCGGTGATCGGCAACAATAAAAACGAGATCTATGCGTATATTAAGAGCAATGGCGAATGTTTTGGAAGGGCCGTGGTCAATGGCGCCGTTGCCAGCAATAATATTTTCCACCTGCACGGCCTCCAGAACCTGTATTTCGCCCTGACCGGAACAGAAATTGAACTGAAACCGTAAAATCATGGACGCGTCTACCCAATTCATCAACAACCTGCATCTTCCCTCGGATTATAAAGCCGTTACTTTCCACGAATGGCAACTGCAACAGGCCCGGGAAAAGCCCTATCGCCTGGTACAACGCCTGAAGCAGGTAAAGCAACGCAAGACAGCCGGGGAAAAAAGATCCTGAGTCGTTACCACCCTTCCCGGGAGTTAACGTCCGGGTCCATCCGCCCTGCCGGCAACCGGCAGGGCGGACTATTTTTACCCCTGTTGCAAATTGTTAATTGTCAGGCGCCTCTCCCCCACCGGCTTGCCAAACCGCCGTTTTTCTTAAATTCACCTGAAAAAGCAACAATTATGGGCCTGATCAAAGGGGGCAACCCCGTTTTATCCGACAAATCATTTGACAAAGTGTTCCGCGGCTCCGGCGAGCTGATGACCGTGCAAGGCACCGTCCAGAAGTTCGGGCTGATGTTCCTGATGGTACTGGCATCCGCCTCCTTTACCTGGAGCATGTTCTCCAAGGGCGTGGACGTCAGCTCCTGGATGTGGGGCTCCGCCATTGGCGGGTTCGTGGTAGCCCTCGTCATCACCTTTAAAAAGGAATGGGCGCCTTACCTGGCCCTGGCCTATGCCCTGCTGGAAGGCCTGTTCCTGGGTGCCATATCCGCCCATTACAATGCCCTCTTTAGCCAAAGTTATCCGGGCATCATTATGCAGGCCGTCCTGCTGACGTTCGGAACCGCCGGCGCCATGTACTTCTTTTACCAGACCGGCATTCTCCGCGCCACTCCCGTTTTTAAGAAAGTGATTTTTACCGCTACCGCCGGTATCGCCCTTTTTTACCTCATTGCCCTGGTACTGCGCCTGTTCGGCATCCAGATGCCCTTCCTGCACGAAAACGGCCTGATCGGCATCGGCATCAGCGTGGTGATCGTGGCGGTTGCCGCCCTGAACCTGATTATGGACTTTGACATGATCGAGCAGGGCGCCCGGCACGGAGCTCCCAAATATTTTGAGTGGTACAGCGCCTTCGGCCTGATGGTTACCATCGTATGGCTGTACCTCGAGATCCTGCGCCTCCTGTCCAAGCTGGCGTCCAGAGACTAGTTTACGAGTTTACGGGTTTACAAGTTCACAAGTTGCGAAGAGGGAAGTTTTCCTACCGGCTTAGTGATCATAAAAAAAGACGCTTGACAGCGTCTTTTTTTATGCGTATAAATTAGGGAATCCCTGAAAATTCCAATAGGTTAATTATCAATAGATTAAGGTGTGCATTGGCTGTAAAAAAGCCTCACAA
>NZ_JBBBEI010000046.1:0-23599 GCF_037132455.1 Huijunlia imazamoxiresistens
AAGAGCTGGACCGCCAAGACGGGCAAGTACAGCCTGAAAGCCACGGTGAACGGTAAGTCTACCAGGATCGACTTCTCCATCGTGAAATAAGCCCCGAATAGCTTCAACAATAAAACACAAAAAAAAGCAGCCCGCAACGGCTGCTTTTTTTTGTCCGGTTTTGGAGGAACTTTGCCGTTCATCGAAAACCAGTTTCATGCTTCCAAAAATGATGGCCGCTTTGAAGTTGCCGGTGGGCTTATGGGCCCTTGCCCTTGTATTCAGTCTGCACCTGCAGGCACAAAGCATAACGGCGCCCGCCAACCTGGTTTTCGAAGGGGCGGGCATCCGGGGCATCGCTTATTGCGGGGCGATAAAGGCCCTGGAGGAGCAAGGCCTGCTGCCCGGGGTGCAGCGGGTGGGCGGCACTTCCGCCGGGGCGATAACGGCGCTCCTGCTGGCTCTGGGATACAGCGGCGAAGAGATTTCTCAAATCATCCGGCAGACCTCCTTTAAGAAGTTCAATGACGGCCGTTATTTGTTTGCCGGCGGCATGCACCGCTTCCGGCGCTATTACGGCTGGTACCGGGGAAAGGCTTTTGAAAAATGGATCTCCGCGCTCATTGCCGCCAAAACCTCCGATGCCGGCATCACCTTCAATGAATTGCACCTGAAAGGATTTAAGGACCTGTACGTGACCGGGACCAGCCTGACGCGGCAGCAGCTGGTGGTCTTTTCCCGGGAAAGCTACCCCCACATGCCGGTGAAGGATGCGCTGCGCATCTCCATGGGCATCCCCCTTTATTTTGAAGCGGTTTTTATGGACAGCACGGGCAGAGTGTTCGCGCATCCCAAAAAGCGGGAAGGGCTGGAGGTGCTGGTGGACGGCGGTTTCCTGGCCAACTTTCCCATCCGCCTGTTCGACAGCAGCCGCTATTGCGATACGGCTGCAGGCAGGGGCTTGCGGGTCAATCCAAAAACCCTGGGTTTCCGGATCGACAGGGACGAGCAGATCCAAAGCGATGCCGGCGCCCTGGGGCTGGCACCCATGAAGATCACCAGCCTGAAAGAATACCTGGCGGCCTTTTACACCATAGTGCTGGAAAACCTTAACCGGCAAACCCTTACCCGCGACGACTGGCAGCGGACCGTTTCCATCAGCGATGGCGCGGTCGGTCCCCGCATCCGCCGCCTGGCGACAGGAGAGGTGGAGCGCCTGGTGGAGAATGGCTATACCGCCACCCGCCGCTACTTAGCGGGCAGCATCGGCGCCACCGCTCCCCGGTAGCACCCCTTCGTTTGGGAAAGACCGCCACCCGGCCTGATGGCCGGAAAGGCCTGTGCGTGCCGGTTTTTACCTATTTATGTACCCGATATTCCCCAACTTCCGCAACAGGGGCGGCTGCCCGGTTCAAAGGGCAACTTTTCGCCGTTGCCCGCAATTTCGCCTGTTTTGGGGCTGATTTTGGCAGAATACAGAGAGAAACCACCTTAAAATAGCATGAAAAACGGCAGAGATGTGCCCGTCGCAGCAAATCCGGTTTCAGATTTGAATAGATGAAGTATTCCTGTTCGGTTTGCTTAAGATGAAGGCAGTCAAGGCTGCCGGGAATCCTGGCCCTCCCTAGGAAACGGCCGAAAGCATCCTGCTTATGAGCGGAACTTTCATTCCCTTTTAAATGAAGACAGTATGAAGACGTGTATGTTGCGACCCCTGTGTCCCGTGAAACCCAATCTTTTCCAGGCTTGCCCTGCTTCCCTAAAATCGTTTCCCTGTTCTCCTTTATTTTTTCCCCACCGGCTTGCAGGCCGGCGGCTGATCACTTCCTGATCCTTTAATTCCTGTTTGTTCCACCTGCCGGCAGCTACCGGCAGCGGGAAAGCCTCTGTGCTTTTCCGGACGGGCCCGTATGGCCGCCCGGCAAGGAACCCTTTGCCCTTTCCAACCTTTTATGAATGTAAAAATAACCAATATGAAAACCCCTGTTTTACTTTTCCTTTTTCTCTTTTTTGTCCATCCCTTATTCGCACAAACAACCCTGATCCCCTTCGGCTCCGCCTGGAAGTACCTCGATAACGGTACCAACCAGGGCACTGCCTGGCGGGCATCCTCCTTCAGCGACGGCACCTGGAAAACCGGCAACGGCCGCTTCGGCTACGGCGTCACCGGCCTCGCTACTACCATCAGCTACGGTCCCGACAAGGACAACAAATATATCACCACTTATTTCCGGAAAGCGGTTTCCATCTCCAATCCCGGCGACTTCAGCTCCTTTACGGCTAGTGCTTACCGTGAGGACGGCATCGTGCTGTACGTAAACGGCGTGGAGGTGTACCGCAACAACATGCCCACCGGCACCATCGCCTACACCACCCTGGCGGCTGACGGCGCCAAGGACGACGGTGTCGACGCGTTGAACTTTACCATCGCTTCGTCCTTCTTTACCAGCGGCACCAACGTCATCGCCGCCGAGGTCCACCAGCAGAAAAGCAGTTCATCGGACATGCACTTCGACCTGTCCCTGGCGGGCAATACCGGTACGGCGCCGGCCAATACCCCGCCCGCCGTGTCGGGTATCGCCCGTTACTCGGCTTCGCCCACCAGCGCCACCTCGGTACGCTACCTGGTTACTTTTTCCGAAACAGTGAACGGGGTGGACGCCACCGATTTTGTGGTTAGCCGCGTCAGCGGCACGGTAGCCGGCACCGTCAGTTCGGTCAGCGCCCAGGGCACCGGCGGCAACCAGTTTCTTGTAACGGTTTCGAATATTACCGGCACCGGCGAGCTTCGCCTGGACCTGAAGAGCAGCGGTACCGGCATCACCGATGCCGAAAACGCCCCCATAACCGGCGGCTACAGCTCGGGCCAGACCTATGTCATCCAAACCGCTACCCAGCCCGCGGCAGGCTCGCCCGGCTTTTCCTCCGTCAATTACCTGGCGCCGGTCAGCATCAGCAAGAATACCGCCGACAAGCCGCAGGCAAAAGTATGGACCCATGACGGCCGGTGGTGGTGCGTACTGCCCACTTCCAACGGTACCAACATCTACCGCCTCGACGGCACCACCTGGACGCCGGTGCTGCCCATCTACAGCTCCAGCAACGCCCGGGCCGACTGCCGGGTAGTGGGCAATACCGTTCATATCCTGCTGTTCCGGGGCGAGTCGAACAACTCTTACCTGATCTCCGCCGAATACGACAACCTCCAGAAAACCTACAAGCTGTGGAACCAGCGCACCTCCAAGGTAACGCTGCAATTTGGAGAAGGTACCGAAACCGCCACCCTCGATATCGACGGTACGGGCAGGATGTGGGTAGCCTCCTGCGACACCACCAACGTTACCGTACGCTGGAGCGACGCCCCATATTCGGTCTGGAGCAGCCCGGTCATCATCGGTACGAACGTGCTGGACGATGACATCTGCGCCATCACCACCCTGCCGGGAAAGATCGGCGTGCTTTGGTCCAACCAGAATAACAAGCGGTTCCATTTCCGCACCCATACCGACGGAGCCGACCCTGCAGCCTGGTCGGCCGATGAACTGCCTGCCGCCGCTTCGGCCCAGGATAACGTGGGCCGCGGACTGGCCGACGACCATATGAACATCATGCGGGCGGCCAACGGCACCCTGTACTGCGCCGTAAAAACCGGCTTTGACGAGGAAGGGTATACGGCCCTGGCCCTGCTGGTGCGCCGGCCCACCGGCACCTGGGACCCGCTCTATCCCGTTACGATCAACACCTCTTCGGAACATGACGGCACCCGGGGCATCGTGCTGCTGAACGAGGCCATGGGACGCATAAAAGTGGTGTATACCTCCAAAGAAGACGGCGGCGACATCCTGTACCGCGAATCGGCGCTGTCCTCCATTTCTTTCGGGGAACCCCATACGCTGCTGGCCGGCAACTTCAACAATGCCACCAGCACCCACCAGACCTACACCAACGAAATTGTGGTGCTGGCCACCGATCAAAGCACCAGCCCCGACCAGGCCGCCGGCATCATCAGTTATGATGGCGTGCCTTCGGCGCCGGCAATTACCGCCGCTCCCTTAGAAGCCGAACGGCTGGCGGCGGCCCCCAGCCTGGAACTGTCGGTTGCCCCCAACCCCGTTTCGGGCAGCGGCCAGGTACGCTTCAGCCTTCCGGCTGCAGGTGCTTACACCCTGACGCTCTACGACCTGGCCGGCACCCGCACGCAGGTGCTGCGGCAGGGCCGTGCGGATGCCGGCCAATTGCAAACGCTGTCCCTGGACGCTTCCGGCCTGCCCGGCGGGGTATACCTGCTGCGCCTGCAAACTGCCGGCGGCAGCAAAACCCTGAAGCTGGCCGTCAATAAATAGGATGATTTCAAAAATGCAATCTCCAGAGGCGCTGTCACCACGGCGCCTCTTTTTGTTTAGCTGCCGGCCGGTGCCGGAACTGATTTATGAAGGGGACATCAGCGTTGGTGAAATTCAATCAGCTCAAAGCGGTTGCCGAAAGGGTCCCGGAAGAAACAACGGTTGCGGCCGTCAATCTCGCTGGAATACGTGACGGGGACTTTTTTGGATAACAGAAAGGCTTTGGCCTGTTCCAGGTCGGCTACTTCAAAGGCGGGATGGCGGGACGATTCATTGCCGCCGGCCTCTTCACGGACGTGCAGTTCAATATCCGCTATTGTAAACCAGATGGCCCCGCGGGGATGGCTGCCCGGTATTTCTTCCAGTTCCAGCACGCCGGCATAAAACTGCCGGGCCGCTTCGGTTGCGCCGGGAGGTATTGAGATCAACAGGTGGTCGAGCCGTTTAAAATGAATCATGTTCCATACAAAATAATGAAAATCGTTTAGAACTGTATGGAAAGGCCTTCAACCTGAAGTTCTTTAGGATAAAGTGAACTTCCCCGGAATTACAATTCCAGGGTACAGGGCCGCCTCAAACAGACGAAGCACGGCAATAATGGACCCCGGGTACTTCCTGACGGAGTCAGATAAAGTCCTGATCGATCCACATGAACCAGCCATCACCCAATCCCCAGATTTCAATCATATTTCCTGGGCTATGGTATCCTTATTCCGTCTGTTCCTTATTGCAGGCATCCTTCGAAAAATAGAGCGTTGCTTTTTCACACCACGAAGAAGTAAATTGATAATGGAGTATGCCGGAGCAATGAGTTCGATCAAGGTTGACGTCATGTACTTCTAATTCTTCCAAAATGGATTGGACCGCCTCCGGCAGCTCACTTTCATCAATAGAATATCCGGCCTTTATGTTTGCAGTATTCAGGGAAGCTACCAACTTGTCAAAGTCGTTCCTGTGGATTTCAAATTTTCTTCTGTACCGCTCAACGTCCCAATTATTGATTGGGCAACCGAAAGTACTGCTTGTAAATAGCAAATAAATAGCTAGGATCGTCTTTCTCATAAACTGGCAATGAATAAAATGAGAAAAAAGGATATTGCTTTCCGAATGCTTGTGTTCACTTATTTATCCTTTTCGGGAGCTTTGGTTTGGGGGATACGCTTTTGTTTACCAGGAGTTACCCATTTGGAAATCTTTGAAACGGTATAGCCGAGCAGGGCTAAAAATAATGCAATGATCAGTAAGGGAAGAAGGGTGGAAAGGATCGGTGTGATCCAGTCTCTTGTATAGGTAGCCTGCAGCAGATACATGGTAAATTGAATGGGTTCCGGGAATTTTCTCGCTGCTGCTAATTACGGAAAAATAAGGGAAGTAGCGGGGGAAAAAGGCTATCATTTTTCTTTCCAATTTATCCTGCGGAACCGCCCTAACTTTGATCCTGCCTGCCGGAAGTGCAGCGCTTTCCGACACGGAAAGGGCAGCAGGTGCAAGACCTGCCATTTGGGTACATCCCTGATGAGGTTAAGCTCAGTAGTTTCCAGGACCGGAAGCCCGGAGGGCTTCACTATGAATAGCCCCGGGTGAAACCCGGGGGCGGTCGCGGTGGGTTACGACAACCCGGAAGGGGTTGACTGTGGGACCCTCAGCAAACCTACTGTTCGGGATAGGGAAGGCTTTGCGGAGATGTCTTTAGCAGTAGAAACTGCGCTAAAACGAACAGGACATATTCAACCCCTTCAGGGTTGTGTCTTCGACCCACACCGGTCCCCGGGTTGGCACCCGGGGCTATTCACAGTGAAGCCCTTCAGGCTTCGGGTTACCGTGCTCAGCAAAAAATGTATCCTAGCGGTAGGGTACCCCGACAGGAGGGGAGCTTCTTCGAGCCCAACGATACAGGTAACCATAACCCCAGTAAACGAACGATTTATGCCAGGGAAGAGCGGTCAACACATTGCGGATTCGGAAAAGCAATTGCGCCTGATCCTTGAAAGCGCCAAGGGCTTTGCCATTTTTACCACCACGGCCGACGGCCGTGTCAATACCTGGAATGCCGGCGCCGCCGGGATCTTCGGGTGGAGCGAGGAGGAAATTCTCGGCCAGCCCGGCGATGTCCTTTTTACTCCCCAGGACCGTGAGCAGGGCGAGCCGCAGAAGGAAATGGCCACCGCTGTCGCCAAAGGGGTAGCGCCGGATGTCCGCTGGCACCTGCGCAAAGACGGGTCGCTGGTATTCATCGACGGGGCCAACCACCCGCTTTTTGACAACGCCGGAACGTTAACCGGTTTTGTCAAGATCGGTCGGGACATGACCGCCCAGCGTCAGGCAGAGGTGGCCCTGCGGAAAGCGGAAGAAGACTACCGAACCCGGCTGGAGAAAGAGGTGGAACAACGAACCGCCGAGCTGAAGGAAAGCAATACCAGCCTGCGCCAGGCCAATGAAAACCTGCAGCAGTTTGCCTCCATCGCCTCCCACGACCTGCAGGAGCCCCTGCGCAAGCTCAAGCTCTTTGCCGCCGTCCTCCGGCGTTTCAGCGATCACCTGCCGGAAGAGGGAAAAGAGCTCCTGCAAAAGATTTCGGAAACTTCCGCCCGGATGAGCCAACTCATCCGCGAGCTGCTCCAGTATTCCAAGATCGCCTATGGCACCCGGGAAATGGTGCCCACCGATCTGCAGGCAGTGGTTCAAAACGTTCAAAGCGACCTGGACCTGCTGATCCGGGAAACGGGGGCGGTTATCCTGCTGGAGGGACCCCTGCCCCGGGTAATGGCGGTTCCCCTGCAAATGCACCAGCTGTTTCACAACCTGCTGACCAATGCCCTTAAGTTTCGAAAAAAAGACGTTCCGCCCTCCGTCCGCATTTCGTGTTCTTTCGTTGCCCCGGAACAGCTCCAGCGCTTTCCCGGGCTGGACGCAAGTAAGACCTATATGGAGATAATAGTGGCCGACAACGGGATCGGGTTTGCCCAAATCTATGCGGAACAGATCTTCCAGATCTTTGAGCGCCTGCACCCGGCCGAAGAATACGAGGGAACAGGGCTGGGGCTGGCCCTCTGCAAGAAGATCGTGGAGAACCATGCCGGGCATATTTTTGCCGAATCCCGGCAAGGGGAGGGTGCGGCCTTTTATATCTGGCTACCCGTTCATCCCTAAGCCTTTATGTCGGCATTTGTGTACATTTACCGCCAAACTTTTCCCTTGGCCTGGACGCTTTATATAAAAGACATGGTGTGCGTACGCTGCAAAATGGCCGTGGAAGCGGTGCTGGCCGCCCACCAGATCGCCTTCCACTCCGTGGAGCTGGGCTGGGCCAGCCTGGTGGAGGAGCCGACGGCCGCGCAGAAAGCCGCCCTGGCAGCAGGCCTGCAGTATTACCAGCTGGAACTCCTGGAAGACCACGGCCGGATCCTGGTGGAGCGCATGAAAACGGAGATCCTTCACCTGTTGCACGCGGAACAGCCCCTGCAGTTTAAGCTGTCGGCCCATTTGAGCCAGGTGCTGGCCTACAATTACACCTACCTGGCCAATACCTTTTCGGAGCTGGAGGGCACTACCCTGGAACGGTATTTTATCCTGCAGCGGGTGGAGCGGGTAAAGGAACTGATCGTTTACGAGGACCGGTCGCTGAACCAGATTGCCGATGAACTGAGGTACAGCAGCGTTTCGCACCTCTGCCAGCAGTTTAAAAAGGTAACCGGGACGACGCCGGCCGAATTCCGGCAGCGGTGCCAGTCGGGCGAATTTGTGTGGCGGATGGTGTAAGGGGAGGAACTTTAGCTGCCAAACTTTTTCAAAATGGAAGACAAGAATAAAGACCGCACCATATTGCTGGTGGATGATGATGCCGATGACCGGAAATATTTCCTGGAAGCCCTGGCAGAAATTGACCCTACCATCCGGTGCCGGACGGCCCGGGACGGCCAGCAGGCGCTGGAGCTGTTGCAGCACCCGTCCGAAAGCCTGCCCCACTATATTTTCCTGGACCTGCGGATGCCCCGGGTAAACGGCCGGCAATGCCTCCTCCAGATCAAGGCGGATGAGCGCATAAAGGATATTCCGGTGATTATTTATACGACCTCCACCGAAGTGGAGGAAGCGGAGGACCTGCAGCAACTGGGGGCCGTGCATTTTATTTCCAAGCCTTCCGACCCGGATGAAATTTATTATGTGCTGTCCCTGGTACTGGAAGAACGATGGAACGACAAGGGGTGGGAACGGTACCGGCCCTGACCGCCGGGGCTCCGGAACCTGTGAATTTTATCCTGTTTCAAAGAAATGATATAACACTCCATTGGCAGGTGCAGGGCAACTTTGCAACTGTTATGAGCCAAGTCTTCACCACTTTGTTTTCCTACCAGGGGAAAACCTTTACGGCAGTTATTTCGCAGCCGGACAGAATAGTACATATTTATGTGCCGGACGTATCGCTGCACGAGCTGCTGCCCCAGGGCAAAGCCACCTATGATCCCGCCAATAGGCTGCAGCCCCATGCGCCGGTTTCCAGCCCTGCGCAACAGCTGATTCACTGCATCCTGGGGACGCTGGTATGGGAAAAGGAACAGGGAAGCAATGTCATAAAAGGGAAAAAGGGATGATGCACCTGGAAATATACCTGGACGGGCAGTTGCTGGATGCGGTTCCCCTGTCCCTCCCGTTGCCGCAGGACAAGAATTATGATTATTCGAAAATTTTTAAAAGCCTGATTTCGGAGTTGGAGAAAAAGCACGCCCGGCTGCTGTCCCGGTCAGCGGTCAAGCCCACCTATTGCGTGAGCGGTATCCCCTCCAGCATTAATTCTTTTGTGCCGCTGGGAATTCCCGTATCGCCCCCGGTTTCCGGCGTCAGGGAACTGGTGCCCCCCACAGCTGTGGAACCGGCTCCCGCCACTTCCGTTCCGCCCGATGCGGCCGAAAGGGGGCATCCGGAATCCTAGGCCTTTAACAGGAACAGGGAACTCCAGGCCACGGCATACGCCACCGCCGCCAGTAGCATCACCACTGTAAAGCCCGCCTCCACCGCCAGCAGGGCCGCTGCCGCCGCGCTGATCACCGACAGGCAGCCGTTGACCCCCCACGCCCAGGGAACGCTTTTCTCGTCGCGCACCGACAACAGGCGCAGGCCGGCGGGGAAGGGCATGCCCATGACAAAGGCCGGGAGTCCCACCAATACCCCCGACAAGGCTACTTTGCCCCAGAAGCCCAGCCCCGTGCCGCTTTGTAACAGCGGGCCCAGAAGAAGGGTGTACCCGCCCAAAACCACCACCACCACCGCCAGTATTATTTGTAATTGCCGGCGGCCGGCCGCCAGCCGGTCCGACAGGTAGCTGCCGGCCCCGGACGCCAGCATCATGATCCCGATCACCAGGGCCGCGGAAGTTACCGGGTTGCCGAAGAAGAGCAGGAATTTTTGGATCAGGACGATCTCCAAAAACATGTAGCCGGTGCCCAGCCCGCTGAAGTACAGCAGGGTCCATCCCCTCGGGCCGCTGCGCCAGCCGATGCGGAACAGCGGCAAAATAATCAGCAGCACCGCCAGCCCGGCGATCTGGAAAAACGTGATCAGGGACACCAGGTACCCCAGCTCGATAAAGGAGGCCGACTGGGTGCCGAACAGGGCTGCCAGCCGCGGCAGGCTGTTCCAGCGCAGGAACTGCGAAAAATAGGGTTGGTCGTCCGTGGCCGGCCGCAGGTGAAAGTCATAGTCCCGGTAAACCTGTTCGCGGTTGCCCGTCACCAGCCGGTCGATGTAGGTGAAAAAGACGGGGTCCACGATCTCGTTGTAAAAGTTCCGTTCGTAGGGGCGCAGGCCGGGCAGCAACAGCGGGTCGAAATAATAGCGGTCGCAAAACCGGCGAATGGCTGCCGTATCGCGGGCGCTGAAGGGGCGGGCCTGCAGCAGGAAGGTGACGGTGCCCCAGCTGCGCACGGCCGCCAGGTACAACGGATGCCCCGAAAGGCGGGCCGCCTCGGCCGTTTCGGCCAGGGTGGCGGCCAGCTTCAGCGGGTAGCGGTAGGGATAATCCATCCAGGCCGTCACCGCCACCGCCCCGCCGGGCTGCAGCAGGCGGGTCATCTGCAATAAGGCCTCCCCCGTCAGCAGGTACTCTTCCTGCAGGGCATAGAGGCCCGAGCCGCCGCCGAAAGCGCCCACCGGCGGCAGCACCACCAGGTCATAACGACCCCGGGTAGCCGATAAATAGGTGCGGGGGCCGGTCACGTGCAGCCGCACCCCCGGCTGGTAAAACAGCGAGTCGGTAGCCGGCGCCAGCTCGTGCCGCAGCAGGTCCGTCACGCCGGCATGGGGTTCCACGGCGTCCACCCGGCTGGCGCCCCTTTGCAGGGCCTGGGCCACCTCGAGGCCGGTGCCGGCCTGCAGCACCAGCACCCTGGGCCGTGGCGCCAGCGCATAAGGGAGGGCCATGGTGGTATAATCGAGCAGGTGGGCGGTATCAAGGCGGTTGCGGGAAACCACCGGCCCGAAGCCATCACCGTTGTTGAAGACCTCCTGTTTCACCGGTACCTCTCCGGTATACGCCAGGCTCAGGCCGGGGGCGAAGCGCAGGGCGTCGGCCGCCACCACCTGCACAAAGCCATAAGGGCCGGGCTGTTGCAGGGTGATGCGGGCGGAAGGCAGGTGAAGGGTGCGGCTGAGGCTTTTATATTCCGAAAGGGAAAGGTCCGGGGGGCGGGCCAGGCGGTAGCCCGCCAACAGCAGGGCCGTGGCGGCCAGGGGCAGCACCCACTTCCGGTGGGGCGCCGTTACCAGCAGCAGGCCCGCCGCCACCGCAAACAGCGACACGGCTACCGGGAAGGTGGCCGGCAGGAAAGAAAATGCCAGCCCGGCAGCCACCAGGGCCCCGGCCCCCGAGCCGATAAGGTTGGCAAAATAGAGCCGCCCGATCCGGTCCGTATACCGGACGAACAGGATGCCCAGCGCCAGGGCCCCCAGGAAGAAGGGCAGGAAGAACAGCAGGTAATTGACCAGCAGCGCCCACCACTGCCGCCGCTCTACAAACAGCAGGAAGGAGTCGAACCGGGCGGCGCCGCTCCGGCTCAGGCCCACTACGGCGGTCATGGCCAGCCCGCAGCCGATCATCAGCAGGGGCAACAGCAGGTCGCTCCGCCGCAGCAGGGCCGCCCGCCACACGGCCAGCACGCTGCCGGCCGCCCCAAAACCCAGCAGGGCAATGGAAATGACCATGTTGGCAAAGTGGTACCACTGCACCAGCGACAGCAACTGCATCACCGCCACCTGGTAGGCGATCAGTGCCACAGATATAAGGGCTGTAGCCAGGAGCATGCGTTGGTGATAGGAGATCATATGTGAAGAAATTTCGGATGTCGTCTCGCCTAGGGCGAGACGACATCCGAAATCATTTTAATGGTTTATCCGAAGCCCTTGTGAAAGGTACAAACCTTACGGGCAACAGGCTGGTGGTGCGCAGGCGGCCGCCGGTTTTCTGCACCAGCATCAGCTGCTGGGTCATGAAAGGCGAACCGATGGGGATGATCATGCGGCCGCCCTCCTTGAGCTGTTCGGTCAGCGGCGGCGGTATGTGTTCGGCAGCGGCGGTAACCACGATGGCATCGAAGGGTGCCTGTTCCTTCCAGCCGAAATAGCCGTCGCCGTTTTTCACCTCAATGTTTTTGTAGTTCATCCGTTGCAGGCGTTTGCGGGCCTCATTGGCCAGGGCGTCCACGATCTCGATGGTGTACACCCGGCAGCCGGCCTGTGCCAGCACGGCGGCCTGGTAGCCCGAGCCGGTGCCGACCTCCAGCACCCGCTTGCCCGGGCCGGGCTGAACCGTTTCGGTCATGAAGGCCACGATGTAGGGCTGGGAGATGGTCTGGCCGTAGCCGATGGGCAGGGGTCGGTCTTCGTAGGCATACTGAAGCTGGGCTGGCGGCAGGAACAGGTGACGGGGCACCTGCCGCAGGGCTTGCAGGGTGGGCGCATGCCGGATGCCGCGGCGCTCGATCTGCGTTTTGACCATCTGCAGGCGGCTTTTTTCATAATCCTGGGCCGGCAAACGGGGCCAGGGTACCAGGACCAGCAACCAAAACAATAGCGCTTTCATGGTGCAGCTATTTGAAGGTGAGCAAATGTTCCCGGAGGGCGGGGCCGGGGATAGGGGCGCTTTGGGATTAGGCTAATGTACGAAAGCCCGCCTGAAGGCGTGTGGATCGGCTTGCCGGCGGCCCCGCCGGTTGGCTCCGGTGTTCCCCTGAAGCAATCTTTTTCATGCGGCCTGTTAACTTATTGTTACCTCATCGTTACCGGAATATTACGGCAAGTTTATCGAATTGTTATGCTTGATGATAGGGGTTGGTTATCAGCGGGTTGAGCGCAACTTTGCTGCCGGAAATTAAACTCTTGAGACATGTCACAATGTTCCCGGGCATTATTGCCCTTTCTGCTATTGCTGGGTGGTCTGAAATCCTTTGCCCAGGAAACTCCCGCGGTTGCCGCCCCGAAAAACGTCTACGCAAAATTGGGCAAGGGCATCAACTTTATCGCCCCCGATTCCTCCATGAGCCTGAAGATGGGCGCCCGTATCCAAACCTTGTTTGTGGCCGAACGCTCCCTGGCCGAAGGCGCCCGAACCGAAAAGGAAATGATGGTCCGCCGGGCCCGCCTGAAATTCGACGGCTTTGCCTTTACCCCTAAGCTCGAATACAAAATTGAGCTGGCGCTGAGCAACCGCGACAACGGCAGCGTGATGCCCCAGGGCGGCAACGCCGCCAATATCGTGCTGGACGCCGTAGTAAAATACCAGGCCTCTAAAAACACCGAGCTGTGGTTCGGGCAAACGAAGCTGCCCGGCAACCGCGAACGGGTGAACTCTTCCAGTTCCCTGCAGTTCGTGGACCGCAGCCTGGTGAACTCGCTTTATAACCTCGACCGCGATATCGGCCTGCAACTGCACCACCAATTCCATGTGGGGCCGGTGGTCGTCAAGGACAAGTATGCGGTATCGCTGGGGCAGGGCCGTAATATTACCGTGGCCGACACGGGCGGCTTCAGCTATACGGGCCGGGTGGAAGTGTTGCCCTTCGGGGAATTCAGCCACAAAGGCGACTATTTCGAATCGGACCTGGAGCGGGAGGCTACCCCCAGGCTGTCGCTGGCGGCCGGCTACAGTTACAACGACGGGGCGGTACGTAAAGGGGGAGAGCTGGGCGCCTTCCTGGGCGAGTCGCGCGACCTGAAAACCTTCTTCGCCGACCTTTTTTGGAAATACCGCGGCTGGTCGGTGGCCAGCGAGTACATGAAAAAGCAGGCGGCAGACGGCTCTGCCCTCACGGCCAAGCCCCATGTTTTTTTTGAAACCGGCTCGGGCTTCAACGTCCAGAGCGGCTACCTTTTTCCCAACAACTTCGAGCTGGCCGGCCGGTATACCGAAGTGACGCCTTCCCGGGCCATCCGGCAGGCGGGAGAGGAGGGCCCCGTCCGCGAATACACCCTGGGACTTTCCAAATACTTTGTAGGCCACAGCCTGAAGGTCCAGAGCGATGTCAGCCATATCCGGAATTTTCTCGAGGCCGATCCCGCCCTCCGCTTCCGCTTCCAGGTGGAACTGGGCTTTTAATGCCTTGTGCACCTAAGCGGTGACCGCCTTAATCTTTCCTTAATAAATCCATAACAAGGAGAACGCGTTCCGCTCAACTTGATCGAATACTTTTACGCGTCTCATAAAGAGATTAATTTCCAGATACGACCCCTGTTTCCACAGGGGTTTTTCTGTTGTTTGCGGGCCATTGCCTGCGGTGCTGTTTGATCTTATGGCTGGCGGAGAAAAGAAAGGATATGATCCAAAACCAGCTGTTGTTGCACCGCACGGCTGATGGCGGCTTTGCCGTCACCCAGTTGGAAACCGTAATAACCGAACTGCGCATGGTTGGCGCCGTTAAGGCAAACATATTTTGTTGCCGGTGGCAGCTTTGCCTTGTTGCGGTTCACGCCTGTGGTATCCGCCACCCCATCATTCGAACCATATATTTTCAGCGTGGGTATCTTACTTCCGGATAAATCAAAATCCCTGGGGTGGGTGGTGCCAATAAGGATGAGTTTGTCGATCAGTCCGGGGTGTTGCTGGACAAACCGGGCCGCCATCTTTCCGCCCTGCGAATGGCCCGCCAGGATGTATTCCTTCGTGCTGTCGGCGAAAAGGCCCAGGGTAATAGGCCTTTGGTAGCCCCGGGACGCCAGCCGCCAGGGCATCTTCACCAGCACTGCCCGGCAGCCGCTGTTCGCCAGCCGGCGGCAAAGCGGCGCGTAAGCCTTTGGATCAACGAGGGCGCCGGGGTAAAACAACACCACCTGCCGGTAGGGGCCGGCAGGCGTAAACGCATCATAATCCCGGTTGCCGGTGACCGTTACCCGGGCATCGCTGGAATAAACGGAGGGAGCAACGCTCCGCGCCTGGTAGCCGTACGCCAGCCATAGCAGGAAGCCCAGACCGGCGACGGTCCATGCCAGCAGCAGTACCCGGAGCACTATTTTTTTTCTTTTCAATCAGGTGGTTTTAAGGGTACACAAAGCTACCGGCAAATTTCCGGTAGGCGGCGCCTTCCGCCACATTCCTCCTTATCTTAGCCGCATGCAACTGCCCAACTTATGCTCCCGGCTCCTGCTGGCCTTCTGCCTGCTGGCCGGTACCCTGGCTGCTCCTGCCCAGCAACTCACCCTCGCCGGCAAATGGCGCTTCGCCCTCGACCGCGACGATAAAGGCTTTTCGGAACAATGGTTCGCCCGTCCCCAGTCGTGGAAGGAGACCGTCCAGCTCCCCGGCACCCTGACCGGCAACGGCAAGGGCGACGACATCACCCTCCAGACCAAATGGACCGGCTCCATTTACGATAGCTCCTTCTTTTTCCGGAAAAGCCTGGCCAAGTACCGCCAGCCGGGCAACATCAAAATACCCTTCTGGCTCACCCCCCTCAAGCACTACGTAGGCGTGGCCTGGTACCAGAAAGAGATCGAGATTCCCAAAGGCTGGGCCCAAAAGCACATGGAGCTGGTGCTGGAGCGCGGGCACATCCAAACCTCTGTCTGGATCGACGGCAAGCCCGCCGGCACCCGCAATGCCCTGGCTACTGCCCAGGAGTTTGACCTCTCCGCCCTGGCCACCCCCGGCAAACATACCCTGACCCTCAAGGTGGACAACCGCCTCAAGGACGTGAACGTTGGTCCCGACTCGCACTCGGTGACGGACCACACCCAGGGCAACTGGAACGGCGTCGTCGGCAACTTCTACCTCCAGGCTTCACCCGCCGTATTTATCGAAGATCTGCAGGTTTTCCCCGACGTGCCGAATAAAAGGGCCCTGGTCAAACTGTCCGTGGTGAACACCCTGTCCAAGCCGGTACAGGGCACCTATACCGTGTCGGCCCAAAGCTTTAATGCCCCTACCTCCCGCGCCGCCCTGCCCGTGAAATCGCCGGTATCGGTGGGCGCCCGGGATACCGCCCGCGTGGAAGTGTCGCTGCCTATGGGCGCCGACGTGCTGCTATGGGATGAATACAACCCGGCACTGTACCAGCTGACCGCCGCCCTGAACGTCCTGAACCTGAAGGACGAACGGCAGCAGCAGTTCGGTATGCGCGAGGTAAAGGTGGCGGGCAACCGCATTTTGGTCAACGGACGGCCGGTCTTCCTGCGCGGCACGGTCAACAACTGCGAGTTCCCCCTGACCGGCTACCCGCCCACCGATGAAAAGTCGTGGGAGCGCCTGTTCCGCATCGCCCGGTCGCACGGCCTGAACCATATGCGGTTCCACTCGTGGTGTCCGCCCGAAGCGGCCTTCGTGGCCGCCGACAAGGTCGGCTTTTACCTGCAGCCCGAAGCCTCCACCTGGCCCAACCACGGCACCTCGCTGGGCGACGGCCGCTTCATCGACCAGTACGTTTACGAAGAGTCGAACCGCATGGCCAAAGCCTACGGCAGCTATGCCTCCTTCACCATGCTGGCGGCGGGCAACGAACCTGCCGGCCGCAACCAGGCAAAGTACCTGGCCGGCTTTATCCAGTACTGGCAGGCAAGGGATTCCCGCCGCATCTATACCGGCGCTTCGGTGGCCCAGAGCTGGCCGCTGGTGCCCGAGAACGAATACATGATCAAGTCCGCCGCCCGCGGCCTTTCGTGGGCCGGCTCGCGGCCCGAAAGCCGGTCCGACTACGGCGGGGTGATCCGGAATTTCACCATGCCCTACGTGACCCACGAAATGGGGCAGTGGTGCGTGTTTCCCAATTTCAAAGAAATTAAGAAGTATACCGGCCTGTACCGGGCCCGCAACTTCGAACTGTTCCAGGAAGACCTGGCCGACCACGGCATGGGCGACCAGGGCGAAGCGTTCCTGCTGGCCTCCGGCAAGCTGCAGGCGCTGTGCTACAAGAACGAGATTGAAAAGGCCCTGCGCACCCCCGGCCTCGGCGGCTTCCAGCTGCTGGGCCTGCAGGACTTCCCCGGCCAGGGCACCGCCCTGGTGGGCGTGCTCGATGCCTTCTGGGATGAGAAAGGCTACATTACGGCCAAACAGTGGAGCCGCTTCTGCAACGCCGTCGTGCCGCTGAACCGGATGTCGCAATTCGTGTACTCCAGTAACGACACCCTTTCGGCCGATATCGAGATCTACAACTTTGGCCCGTCCGACCTCACCAATGCCACCATAACGTACCGGGTAACCGGTGCGGACGGAAAGGAAGTTTATAAAGGTGCATTCGTACAAAGCCGCCTGGAGCGGGGCGGCAACCGCCCGGCCGGCACCGTCAGCTGGCCGCTCTCCTCTATCAAAGAGGCCGCAAAGCTGAACCTGGAAGTGACCATCAACGGTACGCCTTATGCCAACGACTGGGATTTCTGGGTGTACCCGGCCCGGTTGCCGGCGGTCCAAACGGCGGAAGTATACATGACCGATACCCTGGACGCCAGGGCTGAAGAAGTGCTGAACAAGGGCGGCAAGGTGTTTTTGAATGCCGCCGGCAAGGTGGTGAAAGGCAAAGAGGTGGTGATGCATTTTACCCCGGTTTTCTGGAATACCTCCTGGTTCAAGATGCGGCCGCCGCATGTGACCGGCATCCTGGTGCAGGAAAAACATCCCGCCCTGGAGCGCTTTCCCACCGAATACCACAGCAACCTGCAGTGGTGGGAGATCGTGAACCGGGCGCAGGTGATGCACCTGGAAGATTTTCCCAAAGGCTTCCAGCCCATTGTGCAGCCCATTGATACCTGGTTCATGAACCGCCGCCTGGCGCTGGTGATGGAAGCCAGGGTGGGAGCGGGGCGCCTGCTGGTGTCCTCGGCCGCCCTGTCGGACAGCAACAGCCGCCCGGCCGCCCGCCAGCTGCTGTACAGCCTGAAGCAATATATCGCCTCCGACCGCTTCCAGCCCAAGGAACAGGTGGAGCTGAAGGTGGTTCGCGACCTCTTCCAGACGCCCTCCCGGGAGCAGTGGGATGCCTTTACCAAGGACAGCCCCGACGAGCTGAAGCCGGGCGGCAGGAGGTAAGCCCGGGCGAAAGAGGGTTAAAAGGGAGGCTGTGCCTCCCAGGCCCATCTTTCCACAAAGGCGATGGCCTGTCGGTCGGTGAGGTTGCTAAAGGATTGGTACACCTGCGAAACGGACCGGTAGTGTTCGGGGGTTTCGAGGACCACCACCTCATCGGCCGCCCGTGCCAGCTGGGCCTTTTTGGATGGGGCGCAAACCGGCGCCGCCACTACGATACGGGCGGCGCCCCGGTGGCGGCACAGTTGGATCGCGGCAAAGACGGTAGCACCGGTAGCGATGCCGTCGTCCACAAGCAGGACCGTTTTGCCCTGGAGGTCGGGCAGGGGGGCACCCTGGCGCAGGACGTCGATACGGCGGCGGATCTCCTGCTGCTGCCGTTCGGCTTCTTTCTCAAAAGCCTCCCGTGGCAGGTCGCCGGCGGCATTTTCGTTGACGTAGACCGAGCCGTCCTCCGCCAGGGCGCCGATGGCGTATTCGGGGTTCTGGGGATGCCCCAGCTTTTTACAGATCACCAGGGCCAGGCGGGCATGGAGGTGCCGCGCCACGTAATAACCCGTTTCGGCCCCGCCCCTGGGAATGCCCAGTACGATGGCGCCGGTATCCCGGTATTTTTCCAGCGCCCCTGCCAGTTGCAGGGCAGCATCTCTTCTGTCTATAAACATAGCACTATGTTTTAGTAAGCGGACATTGGACATTACTCTTTCATAAGCGGCCTCCCCAATTAACCAATTAACCAATTAACCAATTCCCCATCTCCACGATACCTTCCTCACTGATCTTCGTGCCGAAAGGGGCAGAGAGCTGCTGAATCCTCCGGATACACCAGGTATAGTCGAAGTCGTGCGCCCGGTTCACCTGGCAGCCGTCAATGAGTACGGGCACCAGTTGCAGGCGTTCGAGGCCCCCGGGTCCGGCGGTCACCAGGTACAGGAAGGAATGGTCGTTCTGCAGGTCGGGGTGGACCGCGTAATCGTCCACGAAATCGCCGGTATCGTACAGGATCAGCTTTCCATTGTATACCTCGATGCCCTGGAAGTTGTGGGCGCTGTGGCCGTGCACGATATCGGCCCCGTTCCGGATCATTTCCCGGCCGAAGGAGACGGTCTCCCCCCGCGGTGTTTCCTGCAGGTTCGGCCCCCAGTGGATGCTTACCACCAGCAGGTCAACCTGCGGCCTCAGTGCCCGGAGGGTCGCCAGCAGCCGTTCGCGGTCGTGCTCGTTGAGCAGGCTGATGTGGTTAATACCGCTTTGGGCGGGACCGGCTTTCCAGCGCTTTTCATTGTCGGTAGCCCCCAGGATGCCCAGGCGCAGGCCCCTGACCGTCAGCAGCACTGGACGGGCCGCTTCCTCCTCGTTGGCGCCGGCGCCGGCATAACGGATGCCGGCTCCTTCGAGCTGCCGTTGGGTTTCGAACAGCCCCTCTTCTTCATAATCCAGAATATGGTTGTTGGCCAGGTTGGCCACGCCTACGCCGGCGATCTGAAGGCAGCGGATCCTGTCGGGGGAGGCTTTGAAGTGGAAGACCTTGGAGGCTTCGCGGGTGCTGGTGGTCAGGGTGGTTTCGAGGTTGATGATGTTGAGGTCGGTGGTGCGCAGCAGCGGCAGCACGTCGCCCCAGGGAAAGGCATAGCCCTCGCGGGAAATGACCCGGTCCACGGTCCTGCCGATCATGACATCGCCGGTAAAGCCCATCAGGATTTGACCGTTGTCCATCTGTTCCTCTTTTTCAAAAATGCTTCCACCAACCGGTAAAGGTACGCCAAAGGCAGGAGCGGGGAGTCCGGCCCTATTTTGTTAAACTCTGCAATTGCATGACGGAAACCATGAAAATTGTCCTTATATTTGGTTACCGGCAAAACACCCTGTTTCACCCTCCTTTTTACCGGGAATTCCCGTTCATTTAATGGGAAGTTAATGATACGCCTGCCTTGAACGCTTTATTTTCACAAATTAAAACATGTAGTTATGAGTTTTCATTTAAACGAACCCCGGTTTATTGAATTCAATTACGATGGCGTTCAGATCTGCGCGGAGTTTACCTTCAACCGCGATGACCAGCCCCCGGCCAACCTGACCAGCGAAAAGAGCGTCTGGCTGCAGATCCAGTTTACCGGCGTCACTTCCGACCCGATTGTTTTTAAAGTATCCAAACCGTATTCGCTCATCCTTGAACCCAAGGAAACCGTTTATTCGGTGGTCAAGAAGGAGATCATGAAGCTGCACAGCAATAAAAACGTCCAGGTTCATGACACCTTCTACTGATTGTTGTTCCGGTTTTAAGCGCCCGTCCTTCCGCAGGAAGAAAGCTGCCCCCTATTGTTTTGGCCACTGATCCTTTCCGCGGCTTTCTTCCTTTACCTTTCCTTGCGCAGTTCGATTTTTTCCTTCTTCGAATCCTTTATAACTTGCGGCCTTTATTCCCTGTACACCTGCCCTGGCGCAGCAATTCAGGATGCAACAGGACGCCTGTAAGCGGTATTTCGCTTAACATAGCGCCTTAATTTTATTACACGAATCAAAGGCTCGTCGTATGAATGGTAAAATTGTAGGATTCCTTTTCCTTGTAGCGTCTGTCCTGGCTGCGGATCTCTCCGCGCAAAGCCTGCCTTCCAAAAAGAAAATTTTAAAGCCCCTTCGCCTGGCCAACCGGTATTTTATGAATACCTGGCCCGACCCGGGTAAGTCCATCGTCACCAACCGCGAACGTCCCAGCAACATCTGGACCCGCGGCGTGTATTACGAAGGACTGATGGCCCTGTACGAAGTGGACCCCAAAAAGAAAGAGCGTAAAAAATATTACAACTATGCCGTGGAGTGGGGCGAAAAGCACAAGTGGGGCCTGCGCAACGGCATCACCACCCGCAACGCCGACGACCAGTGCTGTGGCCAGACCTACATCGACCTGTACCTGATCGACAAAAAGCCCGAACGCATCCGCGACATCAAGGCCTGCATCGACAATACCGTCAAAAGCGATAAGAACGATGACTGGAGCTGGATCGACGCCCTGCAAATGGCCATGCCCGTTTTCGTGCGCCTGGGTGTGTTGTACAACGATACGTCGTACTTCCGCAAAATGTACGACATCTATTCCTACTCCAAGCGCCAGCATGGCGGCAACGGCCTTTACAACCCCGAAGACGGCCTGTGGTGGCGCGACAAGGACTTTGTACCCCCGTACAAAGAGCCCAACGGCCAGGACTGCTACTGGAGCCGCGGCAATGGCTGGGTAGTGGCCGCCCTCGTGCGCACCCTCCAAATGCTGCCCAAGACCGATCCCCATTACAACGAATACATGCAGGACTATAAGGACATGCTGAAGGCCCTTATTCCCATCCAGCGCGCCGACGGCTACTGGAACGTGAGCCTGCACGATTCGACCAATTACGGTGGCAAGGAGCTGACCGGCACCGCCCTGTTCGTTTACGGCATGGCCTGGGGCATCAACAACGGTTTCGTGGACAAAGCCACCTACCTGCCGGTGCTGACCAAGGCCTGGAACGCTATGGTGGCGGAGTGCGTGCACCCCAACGGCTTCCTGGGCTACGTGCAGGGAACCGGTAAGGAACCCAAGGACGGCCAACCGGTAAGCTATACCAGCAAGCCCGACTTTGAAGACTACGGCCTCGGTTGCTTCCTGCTCGCCGGCTCCGAAGTGTATAAACTGAAATAGGTTGGTGGTTTGTAGGGAAACCCTCATATGAAAACGCTCCTGCTCACAAGTTGCCTCCTGCTTTTTGGAACCGGTTTCACCCAATCCCTGCCCTCCAATTCCGAAGAGGCCAGGGTGCCAGCGTACACCCTGCCCGACCCTTTGGTGCGGCCCAACGGCAAAAAGGTGTCGACGGCGGCGCAGTGGAAAAGGAGGCAACGGCCCTTCGTGTACCACCTGTACGAACAGGTGCAGTTCGGCCGCTACCCGCGGGCGAAAACGCCGCTAAGCTTCCGGCTGCGGGAGGAAGGGGACGCCTTCGGCGGCCGGGCCACCCGTCGGCAGGTACGCCTGTTCCTGCACCCGGCGGATACCTCCGTGTTCCTGGATGTGTTGTTCTATATTCCTAAAGGTGTCAGCGGCCCGGTACCGGTTTTTACCGCTTACAATTTCTGCGGCAACCATACGGTGGCGGACGACCCCCACCTATTCCTGGGCGAAAGCTGGGTGTACGGCAAGGCAAAGGGTGTGGTGAACAACCGCGCCACCGATAGCGCCCGGGGCACCGATGCGGCGCAATGGGACATCGGGCAGGTGCTGGCCCACGGCTTTGCACTGGCCACCGCTTATTACGGCGATATCGAGCCGGACCAGGCCGAGGGCTGGAAAACCGGTATCCGCACGACGCTGAAAGATATTTTGAAAATACAGGCCGATGAATGGGGCGCTATGGGCGCCTGGGCCTGGGGCCTCAGCCGCATCATGGATTACCTGCAACAGGATAAGACGTTTGATGCCGGCAGGGTGGCTGTGATGGGACATTCGCGGTTGGGTAAGGCCGCCCTCTGGGCGGCTGCATCCGACCCTCGGTTCGCCCTGGCAGTTTCCAATGAATCGGGCGAAGGCGGCGCCGCCCTTTCCAAACGGTTTTTCGGCGAAACCGTAAAGATCATCACCACCCGCTTCCCGTACTGGTTCGGCCCCAACTTTAAAAACTTTGCCGACAACACCGCCGCCCTGCCCGTGGACGGGCACATGCTGCTGTCGCTGGTGGCGCCGCGGCCCCTGTACGTGGCCAGCGCCGAGGGCGATACCTGGTCCGACCCGCTGGGTGAATTTCTCAGCGCCCGTGAAGCCGGCAGGGTGTACGCGCTGTTCGGTAAAAAAGGTCCCGAAGGCGATCACCTTCCGCCCCTGCACCAGCCCGTGGGCGAAACCCCGCGCTACCACATCCGCGCCGGCAGGCACGATGTGCAGCCCTACGACTGGCAGCAATACCTGCAGTTTGCCGATGGCTTCTGGAAAAAATAAGCAATAAGCAATAGGCAATAAGCAACTGTTTCCTGATTTCTTACATCCTTTTCAATACCGGTTCTGACATATGAAACACGTTTTGTTTTCCCTTGGTTTTATCCTCATTCTTCTGCAGGGCATGGCCCAGGCGCCTACCACCCGGCGGGTAAAATACAATTTTAACAGCGGCTGGAAGGTAAAAGTAGGCGATGCAGCAGGGGCCGAAGCGCCTGCCTTTGCCGACGCCTCCTGGAAGTCCGTCACCCTGCCCTGGGCCTGGAACGAGGACGAAGCCTTCCGCAACGATATCGTCAACCATTCCGATTCCATCTCCTGGTACCGCAAGCATTTTAAGCTGCCTGCTTCTGCCCGCGGACATAAAGTATTTTTGGAGTTCGAAGGCATCCGCCAGGCCGGCGACTTTTACCTCAATGGAAAACGGATCGGCGGGCACGAGAACGGCGTCACCGCCTTCGGCTTCGACGTTACGGACGCCGTAAATTTTGAAGGGGAGAACGTGCTGGCCGCCCGCATCGACAACGATTGGGACTACAAGGAAAAAGCCACCGGCACCAAGTACCAGTGGGAAGACAAGAACTTCAACGCCAACTTCGGCGGCATCAACAAAAACGTATACCTGCATGTGGCGCCCAAAGTGTACCAGACCCTGCCGCTTTATTCCAACCTGGGCACCACGGGCGTGTATGTGTATGCCGATAACTTTAATATCAAAGGCCGCTCGGCGACCATCCATACTGCCTCTGAAGTGAAAAACGAAAGCGGCAGGCCGCAGCAGGTTTCTTACGAAGTGCGCATCCTCGACGGCGG
>NZ_JBBBEI010000047.1:0-21627 GCF_037132455.1 Huijunlia imazamoxiresistens
TTAACTCATCAACTTACGTTCCTCTTAACTGGCCTTGTTTCATCGAAACGGGTGGCTCGCTTTTACCGAAATACACACATAACGGCCTTTACCACTGTTTTGCCGGGCCTGGTAGGCATGAATCCCTTTACAGCGCTGAGCTTTATCGCTATGGCGGTATGGCAGTTGCGGTACCTTGAGGTTCCAAGGCAAAAGAGCCGGCGTACGCATGCCGTGATGTGGGCATTAGCTGCATTCGTTTTGCTGGTGGGCGGCCTGCGGCTCGTGGATATTATCGCCGGAACGGATTATGCATTTGACGACCTGCTTTATTCCGGGCGGCTTGAATACGGTTTTATTTCCCCGATCACTGCCTTTTCCTTTACATTATTCGCGCTCACCATGATCCTGGCATTACTTTTTAAGCGCAGGCACAACCTTGTTTTATTTTTTCTGACACCTGTCTTCCTGCTCTCTATCGTTTCCTTGTTTGGCTATATAATTAATGAAAATGACATTTTTACGCTAAAACCCTTTAAGCCGATGGCGCTGCATACCACCGTATGCTTCCTGGCGTTCGTGATCTGCTTTCTTTTTTTGTTTTCCCAAAACGTGTTTACTCTTACGGTTTTCAGCAAGGGACCGGGGGGCTTTATTGCCCGGAGGCTGATACCATATATAATTGTAGTTCCCCTGGCGCTGGGTTTTCTCCGCTACCAGGGCGAACGGTGGGGTTTGTACGATACAGGCTTTGGCGTGGCCATCGTTGTCGTGGGCTTCCTGTTTACGTTTGTGATCGTGGTGGTGCACCAGGCGCGTCATTTAAACAGCATGGACCAACAGCGGACAGCGGCCGAGAACAAGGTACAGCAACACGCCCGGAAGCTGGAACAGGCCAACCAGGAGCTGGAGCAGTTTACCTACGTATCCAACCACGATCTCCAGGAGCCGCTGCGCAAGATCCTCACCTTCGCCGATATGGTGAAGGCGGACAGCTATGACAAACTCACGGAAGCGTCCCGGAAAAAGTTTGACCGGATGGTTGTTGCCGCACACAGCATGAGGGCTGCCTTGAAGGCAGTATTGGCGTTTATTGCGCTGAACCGCAAGGAGACGTTTCAACCGGTTGACCTGGGCGAAGTGCTCGGTGCGGTGCGGACGGACCTGAAGGCGGCCATCAGGGAAAAAGCGGCCACCATTCAATCGGAGAAGCTGCCCGTCCTTCAGGCGGTCCCTAAACAGATGTACCAGCTATTCTATAACCTGGTGGAGAACAGCCTGAAGTTTTCCCGGGAGGGCCAGCCGCCGGTAATTGCAATCACCTGTAGAAAGGAACCGGACCGGTACCGGGGTTACTACGAAATTTCCGTTACCGACACGGGGATCGGGTTTAAACCGGAAGCGGCCGACCAGATTTTTGTCATGTTTCAACGCCTGCACAGCAAGGAGGAATACCCGGGGACCGGTATGGGGCTTGCCCTCTGTAAAAAGGTAGTGCACAACCATGGCGGAAAAATATGGGCCGAAGGGCAACCGGCAAAAGGAGCCAGCTTTCACGTGCTGCTGCCGGTGGAATAGTTCGTACACCTGCCGGGCGCAAAAAAAATCCCCTCCATCGGAGGGGACCTTTTTTATCTTCCTGCAACCCGGTTGGAACCGGCCTTGCCTTGTTTTTTCTTTTCTTCCTGCTGCTTCATGCGTTCGTAATAGTCTTTTAACACATAAAACGCCTTTTTCTTTTCTCCTTTTTCACTGTACAATCCTTTGCGGTTCCATCCGTCCTGCATCGGGTTATTGCGCTTGGGCGACCGGAAATCGGTGAGTACCCAGGGCGCCAGGCCCACGAATTTGGCAGGCATCCGCTGGAGCATGGCCACCTGCTCCCGGTAATACCATTCCTGGTACTCTTCGGAAAAGATGGTCAGCGAGTCGCCGTGGAAGCCGGCCTTGGCACCGCCCCCCGTTTCACTGATGAAGAGGGGTTTGTTGTAGGGCGTATTCCAGTTGGTGGTGCGGCAGGCGCTCGGAAGCTTGCCGTACCAGCCCAGGTATTCATTGAAGGAGACGATGTCCACATAAGCCCCCAGGGGATCATCCACCAGGTTCAGGTCCTTGCCGGAAGCATAATGCACTTCCAACGCCGCTGAAACCAGGCGGGTGCTGTCCATCTGCCGGGCAGCGGCGATCAGGTTGCGCATAAACTCGGTGCGTACCGGGCTGACCGGCGTTTCGTTGCCTACCGACCAGATGATGATGCTGGCCCGGTTGCGGTCGCGGGTGATCATTTCCCCCAACTGGGTTTTGGCCTTTTCATAAACGGCCTTGCTGGTGAAATCGATGGTCCAGTAGACCGGGATCTCCGACCACACTACAAAGCCCAGCGAATCGGCCGCACGGATAATGCTTTCGTCGTGCGGGTAATGGGTCAGCCGCAGCATGTTGCAGCCCAGTTCCGCAGCTTTGCCCAACAGTTTCAGCGCATCTTCTTTTCCCTGTGCCCGGCGGCCTTCCTCCCCGATTTCCGCATGGGCGCAGATGCCCCGCAGGAACAGCGGTTCCCCGTTCAGCAGCAGTTGCTCGCCGGCCGTTTCAATGGTGCGGAAACCGATCTTGTCCGTCACCACGTCCCCGGCGGTACGCAAAATCACCTCGTAGCGTTTGGGATGTTGGGGCGACCACAGTTGCAGGGCGGAAACCGGGAGGGTAAACGATACCTCGGTGCCCGATGCGGCGACCTGCTTTTTGACCTTCAGCTCCGGGATTTCCACGGTCAGGTTGCCGGTATAGGGTTCGGCTAGTTGTACCCAGCCGCTGATCTCGGCCTTTTTGGAATTAGGCTTTTTGCCGGCAGCCCCCTTTTTCAGCTGCACCGAAAAATTCTGGATGTAGGCCGGCGGTACTTCCACCAGTTCCACGCTGCGGGTAATGCCGCCATAGTTCCACCAGTCGGTATTGACGGTGGGCACTTCTTCCTTACTGCGCTTGTTGTCCACCCTAACGACCAGGAAATTATCCTTCGGGAGCAGCAGGTTTTGGGGGATCTCGAAATTGAAGGGGGTAAAGCCGCCGGTATGCCGCCCCAGCTTTTTGCCGTTGAGGTACACGTCGGCCGCATAGTTCACCGCGCCAAAATACAGGAATACCCGGTTGCCCGCCTTTTCCGCTGCATAATCAAAACTGCGCTGGTACCAGACCGTTCCTTCGTAATACAAAAACTTCGGGTCCTGGGCATTCCAGTCGCCGGGAACCTGCAGCGTGTAGCGGTCGGTATAGCCGTGCTCTTTGCGGTCGGTCTTTGATTTTTGTACCGGCCGGTTCCAGTACGCTTCGGGATCGCCGGGGCTGCGCTCCCGGAACCGGTAGTCGTAATAACCCGTTTCATAGGGATCGATGATGTACTGCCAGGTGCCGTTGAGCGAAGTGGTCTTCCGGGACAGCCCGGGGTTGAGCAGCGGCTCCTGCGCTGCCGCCGACAGGGCCAGCAGCAGCAAAAGAAAACCGCTTAAGAGTGTGTTCTTCATGTACGAGAATTTATCATTATTGTTTGTCTTCATCTGCTATGGCTTCCTGCCAGGTTTGCCATTGGGCTACGTCGGCGTTGTAGCCGCTGTAGCCGGGGTTTTGCCGGAGCGGGGCGCCGCCGTTGGCATTGATGGCCGTCTGCGGGATGGGCCAGTTGATGTTGTGGGGCGCCATGGTGTAGGAGCGGTTGCGCACCGACACCTTGCCTTTGTTGTAAAAATCGCTGTAGTGCTGGATGCGCTGGAACCAGTAACTGTTCCGGTCCAGGTTATCCACGCTATACGTATTTCCCCACTCGTCGGCCTTGCCGCTCAGGGCCAGCGAATACGACACCCGGCTCAACTCGGTAAACCGCCATTCTTCCATATTCAGTTCACGGGCGCGTTCATCCATGATATCGCCCAGGGTTACGGTTGTATATAACTGGGTACATTTGGCCCGTTGCCGTACCGAATTTACGTCGGCCGTGGCACCCGCGATATCGCCTTTATAAAACTTTGCCTCGGCCCGCAGTAAATAGGTTTCCGCCAGGCGGTAGCAATACCAGTCGCCGGCGCCGCCCCGGTGGTTGACCTCGTTGGGCGCCTGCGTTTCATTGGGGTCTTCGATGTAATACTTGTAGTGCGGCCAGTCAAACCAGCCCCGGATGGTATCGGTGCACAGCAGCTCGCCGTTGGCAGCGCGCAGGCGCAGGTTTTTGCCAAACCAGGCGGTACTGGCCGGGTCGTTGTATTTGAGGGAGTCCATCCGTGCCCAGTTGCCCACGGTGCTGTTGTGGCGCAGGTCGCCGCCGTCGTTCACGCCGTTCACCAACCAGAGCGAATGCTGGGCGAAGTAGGTGGGACGGATCTGGGCGGAGCCCCTGCCGATGGCATGAACGTACGCAAACGCTGCCCGGAAGTTGGCATTGGAGGGAGCGTAAAACCGCACCGCCTGCCGGCCGTCCGGCGCCTTGGTGGCGGCGTAATCCAGAAAAGGCGTCCACACCCGCATGGTATTCATCTTGACCCCCATGTCGGTATTGATGCGGTTGGGCATTACCAAAATGGCTTCCTTGTTCGCGCCGATGCCCTTGTTTTCCGGGCGGTGCAGGTCCCAGATCACGTTGCGGGTGATAGGCCAGGTTACCGGGTAGGGGTTGATAAAGTTTCCAAAGTTGTTCCCCATCAGCGAATAGCCCGAGCTGCCGATCAGCAGGTCCGCCTGCTCGATCGCCTTGTCAAACTGGCCGGTGGCCAGGTAGCACTTGACCAGGAGCTGGCGGCAGGCGCCTTTGTTGACCATGCCCACCAGGGTCATGTTCTTTTGATCGGGCACCCACTGCACGGCTTTTTCCATATCGGCAGTGATCATCTGCAGGATGGCTTCCCGTTTGGTGGTTTGGTAATTCACCTTGGGTACTTCCAGCAGCTTGGTCACCAGCGGCACGTCCTTGAACTGGAAACAAAGCGCCAGGTAGCGGAAGGAGCGGTGGAAGAACGCCCGGCCCCGGTATTCGTTGCGGGTGGCGGAGTCCAGGCCTTCGACGTTTCCGATAAAGCTGAGTACGGTGTTGGCATACTTGATGCCGTTGTAGGTCTCGTTCCAGAAGTACGGCAGCTGCTCGGGCATGTCGGTGGGCGTCAGCCGGGTGGCGATGTCGGCCAGGATGTTGCCGTCATCGGTTTTGCCGGCCACCGCCAGGTCGGAGAACATGTATTCCGTGGTGATCGGCAGGGCAAAGTCCTGGTATTGGAAATAGGTCCAGTACGAACGCAAATGGCGGTCGCAGGTGGCCATGGCCGCATCCAGGCCCGCCCGGGTGGAGAATGTCTGTCCCGGTTCGTAGAAGGACAGCGGATCGGGCTGCAAAAACTCTTTTTTACAACCGGCCAGGGCGCCCATAGCCAGGGAGGCTGCCAGGGCGATGCCTGCAAATTTATTTTTAGTAGAAGTAAACGACTTTTTCATGTTTCAGTTGCTTTATAATCCAATGTTGATTCCGGCTGTAAAAATTCGGGGGGCGAGGCCGCCGGTCTCCACATCCCAGATGTTCCAGTTCCTGTCTTTTTTCCAAACGGCTACATTGCGTACGGCACCGTAAACCTTTACCCGTTCGATCCCTTTGGCCGGCAGCAGGCGGGCCGGGAGCGTATAGCCCAACGTGACGTTCTCCAGGCGGATAAACGAGCGGTCGAACAGCCTTCCCGGCGCATTGACGCCCGAAGGCCCCTTGGCGTCCAGGCGGGCCACGTGCTCCGTCGGGCGCTCCAGCGTCCAGTAGTCCTTGGCGTAGGCATTGGCCAGGTTGGTGACCAGCGAGGTGCCGTTATCCTGGTTCAGGTAGGCCGTGCTGAGGCTTTTATGTCCCCAGTAGGAGTACATGTTGAAGGAGAAGTTCAGGCCCTTGTAGGAAAGATCGTTGCGCAGCGACCACATGACCGGCGGCGCCGACTGGCCCAGGAACTCTTTGTCGTTGTCGTTGTACACCGGCGTTACCGTGCCGTTGGCATTCTTGATATCGTCCGCCGTGTAGTTGTTGGCTACCTTGGGATCACCGGGGCGTTGCCCGTAGCGGGCGGCTTCGGCCGCTTCGCCTGCCTGCCAGATGCCCGTTACCCGGTAGTTCCAAATCGCGCTGACCGGCTGACCGATAAACCAGCCGTTGGCCAGGTCGCTGCGCTCCTTGGTGCCGATCACATTCCCTTCGGCATCCAGGATGTTGTCGTTCACGTAGTACAGGTGCTCGATGGTGTTTTTGTATTTCGAAAAACCGAGCGTGCTGTTCCAGTTGAAGTCCTTACTCCGGATGTTTTGCGAATTGACCGTGAGCTCGAAGCCGCGGTTCATCACTTTGCCGAGGTTGGTGGTAATGCTGGAAACACCGGAGAACTGCGGAAGGGTGCGGTTCATGATCATATCCACCGTGGGGGTGATATAATAATCCACCGTGCCGGAAATGCGGTTGTTCAAAAAACCGAAGTCGAGGCCGGCATTGAGCGATTCGGTCTTTTCCCAGGAGAGGTTCGGGTTGGCCAGGCGGTTGACGCTCAGGTAACGGTACTGAATAAGGTTGCCGCTGGCGTCCAGGTAGCCCATGGTGGCGCCGATGCCCGCACCCAGGTTGGCCAGCGCCAGGTAGGGGTCGCCCAGGTCGCGGTTGCCATTCTGCCCCCACGACAACCGCAGCTTGCCCATCGTCAGCGGCTTCCATTTTAAAAAGTCCTCTTCGGTAAAGGTCCAGGCAAGGGCCGCCGACAGGAAGGTGGCCCTGGGGTTGGAGGTGCCGAAGGCCGAGTACCCGTCGCGGCGCACCGAGGTGGTCAGCATATACCGCCCTTTGTAGGCGTAAAACAGGCGGGCCAGCATACCGTCCGCGGTTTCCCTGGTATCGTCGGAATTGAAGCTGCTGCGGTTCTTGTCGCCGTAAAGGGTTTCATGATAGCCCAGGGCATCGGAGGGCAGGATGTTGCGGGCCTCCACCCGGTCCTGCCAGTACTGCCTTTTTTCGGCCTCCTGCACCAGGGTCATGTTGACGCGGTGGTCGCGGGCAAAGGTCTTTTCCCAGTTCAGGGTGTGGTTCAGCGACCAGTCGAAGCGCTTGGCCTGCTCGCGGTTCACCAACCCGTTGGTTCCGCGCCAGTCGGGGTGTTGCGACGACTCCCAGTAGCGGTCGTGGAAGAAGGAATAGCGGGGCGAGGTGTTGAAGGAATAATTAATGTGGAAGGGCAGCTTTACCTTGGCGCTCAGGATGGTGTTGAAGATGGTAAAGCCCCGGTCCAGGTCGCGGTAGCGGAGGTCGTAATCATAGTTGTAGCCGTAGTTGTTCACCATCAGGTCGCCCATGGGGTGCACCAGCAGGCTGCCGGCGGCATCCTTATAGCTGGCGAAGGGGGCATTGACGGTAACCTGCCGGTTCCAGTCCACGGCCAGGCCGCCGTCGGACCGGTCCTGGAAGTTGATGTTGCCGCTCAGGTCCAGCCATTTGGTGACTTTGCTTTCCAGCTTCAGGTTCGAGCGGATAGCCCTGTAGTTGTCGCCTACGGCCACCCCTTCGTTGGACAGGTAGCCCATCGACATATAGTAGTTCGAATTGGCGGAAGCCCCCGACACGCTGATGTTGTAATCCTGGTTCTGCCCCTTCCGGAAGGTATGGTCGTACCAGTCGAAGGTTTGGCCGTTGAGGTAGTTGGTGAGCGCCGTGCCCTGCATCAGGAGGCGTTTGGCCCAGATCTCCTCGTCCGCTGCGCCGGCATTGGTGGCCGCGGTATAGGCCCGCCACTGGTCCAGCGTAATGCCGTATTTGTCCAGGTTCTCCTGCGTGGGCCGCAGGTGGTAGCCGGGCTGGTTTTTAAACGAGGATTGGTAGGCCTCGTAGTTGCCGGTGGTGGCGTTCAGGCCGTAGGTGGGCGCCGTATACCAGTCCTGGCGGTACTGCATATAGCCTTCCGCGCCAAAGACGTTGCGGTGGGCGCCCATGGTAGCGAGGCCGTAGTTCGAGGTGAAATTAATTTTAGGCTTGCCCTGCTGCCCCTTTTTGGTGGTAATGATCAGGACGCCGTTGGCCGACTTCGCGCCATAGATCGAGGCCGCCGAAGCGTCTTTGAGCACGTCGATCTGGGCAATGTCGTCGGGGTTGATCTCCGACAGCTCGCCATAGAAGATCATGCCGTCCAACACCAGCAGGGGATCGTTGTGGCCGGCGCTGTTGAACACCGAGCGCTGCCCCCGGATCTGGATGGAGCCGCCGCCTTTGGCCGACGGGTCCAGGCCGATACTGAGGCCCGGCGTGCCCCGCAGCACGTCCTGCACGGTGTTGGGGTTCTGGTCGGCGATCTTGTCGGGGCGGATCTGTACGATCGATCCCGTCAAATCCTTTTTGCGGGCCTGGCCGTAACCGATCACCACCACTTCGTTCATGGCCGGCCCGCCGGCCTGGCTGAGGGTGATGGTTACGATGCCGTTTTGCGGCACCACGATTTCTTTGGCGTCGAAGGCAACGTGGCTGACCACCAGGGTGGCGCCCGAAGCCGCTGTAAGGGTAAAATGGCCCTTTTCGTCGGTCTGGGCCGCAACGGTCGAGCCCTTTACCTGCACCGTGGCATGGGCAATGGCGCTGTCGCCGGCCACGACGCGGCCGGAAACATTTTGCTGGGCCAGAAGAGCAGAAGATGCGAATAAAGAGGAAGTGAGCAACAGCAGCCGGAGTTTTTTGGAGAAACCGGGCGGTCGTCCCCTAAGGGGGCGAACAGGCAAGCGTACGTTCATGACAGGAATCGTTTTATTGAATGATTTACTGAAGCGTAAAATTGACATTTAAAAACCGGCTCCCTTCCATGGATCGTTCAGCAACTTCGACGAAAAGTCCGGATTTTGTTTTGCCCCTTTTTCTACATTTTTTTCCGGAGTATTCTGTTATCTTCCGTTTTATTCGCCTCTAAACCAATACGATTGCAGGCCCTCCGGTTCCTATTTTTATCCTTACTTATACTCTTGTCCCGAGCTTCGCTGCTGGGGCAGCCGTACTATTTCCGGCAATACAGCGTGGAAAACGGCCTTTCCCATAATGCGGTCCTGTGCAGCCTGCAGGACAAGCGGGGCTTTATGTGGTTCGGCACCAAGGACGGGCTGAACCGCTTTGACGGCTACACCTTTAAAGTTTTCAGGAAAACGGCCGGCAAGCCCGGAAGCATCGGCAACAACTCGATCCATGCGCTGTACGAAGATCGTTTGGGCACCCTGTGGGTGGCCACCGACGAAGGCCTGTACCAATTTTTTGAAAAAACGGAAAAGTTCCGCCTGATGCCGGCCACCGGCAGCCTGTATATCCATAAGATCGCAGGGGATGCAAAGGGCAACCTGTGGCTGATCTCCCGGTATGGATTGAGCCGGTATAACCCGAAAACGAACCAACTGGTATCCTACCCTCCTCAAAAATTTTTCCTGGCGACCAGCATCTGCACCACGCCGGACGGAACCGTTTGGGTGGGCACCTCGGGCGGGCAGCTGCAGCGGTACCTGCCCCGGAGCGACTCCTTTTCGGGCTTTGACCTGTTTGGGCATTCCAAGCCCGCCAAGAGCAGGTGGATCGAAAGCTTGTACACCACCGCGGATGGCTCTTTGCTGGCGGGCACTTCCCATAACGAGATCAAGCTCATTGACCCGGCCCGTTCCACCTACCAGGACATTACCCTGCCCAACAGCGGGCAAAGCGACCTGTTTATCCGGGCCATCCAGCAAACGGCTCCCGATGAATTCTGGCTGGGCACGGAGTCCGGCGTTTATAGCTACAACACCAAAACGGGCGGCACCCGGCACCTCCAGAAACGATACAACAACCCCTACTCCATTTCCGATAATGCCATTTATACCATCTGCCGCGACCGCGAAGGCGGCCTTTGGGTGGGCAATTATTTCCGGGGCCTCAATTACCTGCCCCGCCAGCAAACGCTGTTTACCAAGTATTTTCCCAAAGAAGGCGAAAACTCCCTGAGCGGCAACGTGGTCGGTGAAATCCAAAAGGACCGGCAGGGGAATTTATGGATCGGCACCGAAGATGCGGGGCTTAATAAACTGGATCCTGTTACCGGGAGGTTTACGGCCTATCAACCCGGCGGCCCCTCGGGCATTTCCTTTTTCAATATCCATGCCCTGCTGGCTACCGGGAATGAGCTGTGGATCGGTACGTTCAACCATGGGCTGGATATCCTGGATACCCGCACGGGCAAAGTGATCCGGCATTATACTGCCGGGGAAAGCGGGTTTACCAGCAACTTTATTTATTGCCTGTACCCAACCGATTCCGGCCAGGTGCTGATGGGTTCGCCACGGGGCGTTTTTACCTATAACCGGCAGCAAGACCGGTTCGAGACCTTTCCGGGCCTGCCGCCCGGCCTCTGGTATACGTCGTTGGTAAAAGATAAAAAAGGCGTTTTCTGGGGCGGAACTTTTGGAAACGGGTTACAGATGTTTGATCCGGCCACGGGTACTACCCGCACCTTTACCCATAGCGAAAAAGACCCGAACAGCCTGGGCAGCAACGGGGTCAACTCCGTCTTTGAAGACAGCCGCGGCCACCTTTGGGTGGCCACGGAGGATGGGTTGTGCCAATGGAACGAAGGCTCGGCCCATTTCACCCGCTACGGTACGGCCAACGGCTTTCCCAGCGACTTTATGCTGTGCATCCTGGAAGACCGGCAGCAACAGCTTTGGATCAGCACGACAAAGGGGCTGGTGCGTTTCCATCCCCCTTCCGGCAGGCTGCAGGTGTTTACCACGGCCAGCGGGTTGCTCAGCGACCAGTTCAACCACCGGTCCGCCTTCAAAGACGAGCAGGGCCGCATGTACTTTGGCAGCGCCAAAGGCCTGGTCAGCTTCCAGCCGGAAGCAGTGGTGCCGGAAACCTTTCACCCTCCGGTCTATATCACCGGCTTCCAGGTGAATAACCAGGAGCTGCTGATCGACAGTCCCGGTTCGCCGTTAAAGGAATCCATTACCTACACCCCCACCCTTACGCTGGCACACGACCAGTCCACCTTCAGCATTGATTTCGCTGCCTTGAACTTTACCGCCCCCGGGATGGTGCAATATGCCTACCAGGTGGAAGGCCTTTCGCCCAAATGGATCAACCTGAAACAAAACCGGCGGGTCTATTTTACCAAATTGTCCCCCGGCACCTATAGGTTCCATGTCAAGGCGATTCCCAGTGACGGCACCCTGCGCGGGCCGGAAACAAAACTGACCATAAAGATCCTGCCGCCCTGGTGGGCCAGCCGGTGGGCCTACACGGCCTATGCCCTGCTTTTGCTGCTGCTGGTATCCTTCATCGTGCGCTCGTACCACCGGCGCATAGAAGAAAAGAACCGGCGGAGATTCGAATTGCTGGAAATAGAAAAGGAAAAAGAGATCCTCAAAATGGAACTGGCCAAGGAGAAGGAAGTGCTGCAGGCCAAGGTGGACTTTTTTACCAATGTGGCCCACGAGATCCGGACGCCCCTGACCCTCATCAAGGTGCCCCTGGAAAAGGTCATTGCCAAAGCCGGGAACATCCCGGGCATAGAGAACAGCCTTAAAATTATGGACCGCAATGCCAACCGGCTGATCGACCTGACGAACCAGTTGCTGGATTTTAGGCAAACCGAGATCAAAAAGTTCCATTTGTCCTTTGAGCAGGTGGACATTTCCGCCCTGTTGCAGGAAGCCTGTGCCGCCTTTCTTCCCCTGGCCGAACAGGAGGGTCTTTCCCTGTCCCTGCAGCTCCCGGAAGCGCCCTGCCGGGCCTTTGTGGATGTGGACGCTTTCAATAAAATCATCTATAACTTATTCAGTAATGCCGTGAAATATGCCCAAAGCAAGGTTTTCGTCCTTTTAAAGCTGCAGGGAGACAATGCCGCTTCCTTTACCATCCTGGTAAAAAATGACGGGTACCTGATTCCGGAATCTTTAAAGGAAAAGATCTTCGAACCTTTTTTCCGTATCCGGGAAACCGAGTCGGAAACCGGCACCGGCATTGGGCTGGCGCTTTCCCGTTCCTTAACAGAGCTGCATAACGGCGTCCTGGTGCTCGAGCCTTCCGAAGGCGATCTGAATGTATTTTCGCTTACTTTACCCCTGCAGCAGGCAGCTGCAGCACCGATGTAACTGCCCGGGTCTCGTTTTAGATCATTAAAGTGTTTATGAAACCATGAAGCCTACTATACTTTTGGTGGAAGACAATAAGGAAATGGTGGAAGTTCTTACCGATGTCCTGGAAGAACAATACCGGGTCCTGGCCGCACGAAACGGCCAGCTGGCGCTGGCCCGGATAGGAGTAGAAACGGTTGATCTGATCATCAGCGACGTGATGATGCCGATCATGGACGGATTTGAGCTGTGCAAGATCATCAAATCCAACTTCGAGTACAGCCATATTCCAATAATCCTGTTAACGGCCAAAAACACCATTCAATCGAAGATCGAAGGACTGGAGCTGGGCGCCGATGCCTATATTGAAAAACCCTTTTTGACCAACCATCTGCGCGTGCAGATCGCCAACCTGCTTTCCAACCGCAACAAGCTCAAAGAATATTTTGCCCAGTCGCCGGCGGTGCAATTAAAAAGCGTTGCCCATACGCGGCCGGATGCCCTTTTTCTGGATAAGCTCAATGGGGTCATCCAGGCCAACCTGGACGACCCGGAACTGGACGTGGACCAGCTAACCCGCCTCATGAATATGAGCCGCACCAATTTATTCAGTAAAATAAAATCCCTGACCAACCTGACGCCCCATGAACTGGTCAACATCACCCGGCTGAAGAAAGCCGCGGAACTGTTGTCCGACCGGCAATACAAGATCTATGAGATCGCGGCCATGACCGGCTTTGGCTCCCAAACCAATTTTGGAAGAAATTTTCTGAAGCAATTCGGCATGCCCCCCACCGAATACCAAAAACGGATGCAGTCCGACGAGCCGGGTCAATAGCCGGGTTGATTCCAATGTTTTGAGTTCCTTTATACCGGCGCCACCGGCGTATTTACCAGCAGCGGCATGGCAGCCCTTATTGCCGCAGGGACAGCCCTGTTTGCTTTCCGGAAATCAGCGAACGGAGGTGCATCCGGTGGAACAACAGGCCCATGGTGCCCGGCTGGTTGGGAAAATGGACCGGGCTCCAGAATACGGGCGCAAAACGTCCCTGCACGCCTTTTAGCTGGGCGGTATCCGGGTTGAACAATCCGGTGGGGCGTACCAGGCAGCTCCTATGTAGGAATGGTTCCGGGTAAGATTCAGCAGGAGGTCCTTTTTTAATTCGTCCGGGCTAAGGCCGGGGGATTTCCCCATCGCGGCATCGTCCAGGGTGCCGGGGAGCTGAATGGGCCTTTCAAAGTTCTGGCGGTACCACTGTTGTTGCACCCCTGTATTTTCCGGGTCCGGCTTTACCTGCCAGCTGCCGGCCAGCGACAGGATTTTCTGCGCCCCGCCCTGCAGGGTGGCGCAACAGCAGGCACACAGGATAAGTAGTCTGTATGGCTTCATTATTGTTCAATGAGGGTGATAAAATCTGCCATCTGTTGATGCACGGCCGCACCCTGGTGGTTCACATCCAGGCTGAGTACTTCACGGAAACAGGCCTCCGCCTGGGCTATTTGACCGTTCGCCAGGCCCAGCTGGCCCAGGCCCTCCAGGTACCGGCAATGGACTTTATTGCGCAGGTCCAGGTCGGCATCAAACACCAGCAGGTCGGGGAGCGAAACGGCGAAGTAATCAATGCTGATGGTGTCGTTTTGGTGTTGCTGCCCGAAGTCGATCAGCCTTTTGAAGATGGCCGCAGCCTTTTGGGGCTCGCCCAATTTTATCCAGGCCAGCCCCTGGTAAAAGATCTTGTCGGGCTGGGGGTCATTGTAAAAGATGGCCTGCACGGGCTCGCTGATGCCCTGGGTAGCTTGTTGGAAATACGCTTTCGCCAGCGCTGCATCGCCCAGCTGTTCGTACGCCAGTCCCTTCAGGTAATGGATGTCGTTCTCCTGCGTGCCAAAGAGTTTTCCTTCTCCCAGGTTCGACGGGTAATTTTCCGCCTCCTCCAGCCGTTGCAAGGCCACTTCCGCCCGGCCCTCTTTCAGCGCTTCCTTTGCCAGCTCCAGGTGGCACAGCAGGTACTGGCCCACCACCTTTCCTTCACCTCCCTCCCAGGGGTGGAAGACAAAGGCCGCGATCAGGTCTTTCGCCTGCCCATATTCGCCCAGGTTGTTATAGAGGGTCACCCGTTCCAGGTACAGGTCTTCCCGCGAGGCCACCAGGGGCAGGTAGTTTTCCAGAAATTCCAGGCGCTGCCGGTGCGGCGTATTCAGTTTTTTATAGAGCTGGTCCAGCTCCATCAGCACCCGGGCATCCGTGGTGTCCAGTGCAAAAGCCTTCTCCAGCGCAGCCAGCGCCTTCTGCGGGTCCTTCAGTTTGTTGTAATAAGCCAGGGAAAGGTTGCGGTGCACCGTAGGGAAACGGTCATGGATCTGCACGGAACGTTCCCAGCAGGCAATGGCCTCGCGGTACTGGCGCTTGTCGTACCACAGGTTGCCCAATAAATAGGGCGCCTGGGCATCCTGCGGGTTCAGCTCCATGGCGGTTTGCAGGACCGGCACATCCTCTATGCGGTTCGGAAAACAGAAGTCAGGATCCAGGGCAGCGGCCTGTTGGAACCAGCCGGTCGCCTGGCTATTATTTCCTTGCTGGCGGGCGAGCCATCCCAGGTAATAAAACACCATCGGGTACGGTTCCGAACCATGCTGTACATGCACCTGCAGCAGATGGGAAGCTTCGGCAAACAAGCCGGCATGGGCGTAATCAAAGGCGTACTCGATAAAATTATGCACCCAGTTGCGGCTGACTTCCAGCAGCCGGCGGAGCGCGCCCTCTGCTTCCGCAGGTTGCTCCTTTGCCGAATGGAGCAAATAGCTTTCAAACAGGCAGCCGAAGTTGAACGGGTCAATGGCCAGCGACTCGCGGATCAGGCGATGCGCTTCTGCTGCTTTATCCAGTTTTCTCAAAATAGCCACCTTCAGGTGCCGGGCGGTGTGGCTGTGGTAATTTCTCAGAAGGGATTTTTCCACCAGTTCCAGCGCCTCCTCATAATCCCCGCGCCCGCAGGCGATTCGGGCCAGGTTCAGGTAGCCGGCCTGCTGCCAGGCGTCGTTCCAGACGCTTTTGTAAAAGGCATCGAAGGCTTCTTCCTTGCGGCCCAGCATGTTTAACGCCCAGCCCAGGTTGTAGTAAGCTTCTCCGTCGTAGGGGTTGGGGTTGCGCTGGGTGAGGGTGGCGATCGCCTTCCGCAGGAAGGGTTCCGCTTTGGCAAATTGCCCGCGGCGCAGGTGCCAAAGGCCCATGGCATTGTTGCACCGTACGTCTTTTTCGTCGCGGCGGAGGGCTTCCTCGTAATAATCCGTGGCCACGTAGGTGGCATGGCGGTACTGCTCGATGTGCAGGCCCGTCAGGTACAGCTGTTCATTATTTTCCACCTCCTGCGGCCGTTTAGCGGCCTGTGCCGGTGCCGGGATTTCCTGCTCCACGGCCTGCTCCTGCCGGTAGCTGACCAGCACTTTGTTCGTTTCCAGGTTGGTCACCACCAGCTGTATCGCTTCGGGGGCGAGGACCTCCGGGAGGGTGATGGTTTTCAGGTAAGGCGTTTGGGGCCCGCTGCTGACCACCTCGCTGAACAGCTCTTCCCCGCCCCGCAGCAGGGCGATCTTCACCTGGCGGTAGGGGGCGGTGAGGTACAGTTTTACGTCCGCTTCGCTGCCCCTTACTTCCAGGCCGGCCACGGCCTCTTTGGTGGCATTTTTCACCACCCCTACTTCCCGGTAGGGCATGAAATACTGCACAAAGGTCTTTTCCTCGAAAGGCTGCAGCCAGGTAAAGTCCGGCTGGTTGTCGGTATATACGCCGGTCATCAGCTCGATGTAGGGGCCGTCTTCATCGGTAAGGTTGCGGTCCCAGGCCTGGCCGAAGGCGCCGTGCCCCCAGGTCCACTGCTTCTTGCCGGGAGAGATGTGGTGGTCCGCCACGTGCAGCAGGCCGCCCTGCGTATCGTGCTCGTAGCCGCCGATAAAATTGTATTTGGACGTAATGGCCATGTAGGAGGTGGGTACCGGGATGTTCTTGTAGCGGGAGATATCGGTTCCCGGCGCATAGTCCACTCTGTAGTAGGTGCCTTTGGCGATGGGAAAGGACGAAACGTCGCGTTTGCCGTGGTCGAAAACGGCGTAGACATCCGGCGGGAAAATGGACTGGTAATGGTCGTTCACCTTGACGGCGGGGTTGGCCCACCACAGGAAGGTTTGCGGAAAGGGCGTGCGGTTATAGAGCTTCCCCCTGATCTCGATATAGGCCTTGTCGGGGTGCAGGGTAAAGCCGGCCATGCCCTTGGTGCGGAACATGCGCTCCACCTCGTTCACCCAAACGGTCTTGCTGCCGTCGCTGTGCTCTTCGATGGTGTAATCCACGGGTTCAAAGGTGCTGGGGCGGTGGTGCTGGGGCCAGTTGAATTCAATGCCCCCCGAGATCCAGGGACCGGTCAGGCCCACCAGCGCCGGCTTCACCACCTGGTTGTAGTAGATAAAATGACGCTCCTTTACCTTGTCGTAGGCCATTTGGATGCGGCCGCCCAGCTCGGGCAGTACCATGATTTTTATAAATGCATTTTCCAGGAAAACGGCTTTGTAGGCCTTGTCCACCTTCTCGTCGGATATTTTCTCGACGACGGCGTGGGGGTACACCACGCCGCTGCTGCCCTGGTACACCCGCTTTTCTAAAAACATGGGATTCTTTTCCGGCTTGCCAATGGGATAGGTAGGAATCACGAAATCTTCTACCCAGACGTTTACCTGATGCTTCATATGCGAAACTGTTCGTTAATGGATGATGTATTTAAGTGTTCAAAATAAGCACACAAAAGGCATGAAAAGCTGGAGTATATTTTGGTTTCGATAGACTATTTTATGGTCGTGCGGCGGTAAGTGCTTACTTTTATTCCTCCTAAAAATGGGCCATGTTCTCCGAACTCCAACGAAAGAAAGAAGGCTTCCAGGGGCAGAAGGCCATTGTGATCCCCCGGCAGATCCTCTCCAGCCGCTGCGCTGAAAACGACCTTATCAGCCCGTTGTACATTACCGATATCGGGTATTACCCCAAAGCCAAATACCACTACCGGGAACGGCCCCAGGGCGCCGACCAGCATATCCTGATCTATTGCCACGAAGGCCGGGGCGAAGCCAGGATCAACAACAGCCGGTACGCGATCGAAGCCGGCGACTTTTTTGTGGCGCCGCTGAAAACGGCGCATGTGTATGCCGCCGATGAAAAGGCACCATGGACTATTTATTGGTTGCATTTCAAAGGCAGCCTCTCCGATTCCATCGTCGCCCTGTTTCAGAAACAATTCAACGGCTACAAGGGTTTTTTGCAGAACAGCGAGAAGAGCATCGGCCTGTTCAACGAGATCTACGGGCAGCTGGAAAGAGGGTATGGAACCGACCAGCTGCAATATGCCAATATGTGCCTGTGGCACTTTCTGACCACGCTGGTGTACCACGACCAGCAGGATAAAGGAAGGGCGGACCGCCAGGATGCCGTGGAGAAGGCGATCGACTTTTTGAAAAACAAGACCGACCAGCTGCTGACGCTGGAAGAAATCGCCGAGGCCGTCAGTTTATCGGTGCCTCATTTTTCCTACCTGTTTAAAAAGAAGACCGGGTTCGCCCCGATCGAATATTTCAACCACCTGAAAGTACAAAAGGCCTGTCAGTACCTGTTGTTTACCGAAATGAGGGTCCGGGAGATCGCCCAGGAGCTGGGGATCAGCGATCCTTATTATTTCTCAAGGATGTTCACCAAAGTGATGGGCATGCCACCCAAGGAGTACCGGGAAAAGAAGATCCATTAAAACAGGGCACCGCATCAGTGCGGCACAAAGGAGGCCTCCACCTGTTCCAGGGTTTTGCCCTTTGTTTCCTTCACTTTCAGCCGGATGAACAAATACCCCGCCAGGCAAATGCCGGCATAGAGGTAAAAGGGTGTATAGGCCCCCAGCTTTTGCGCCAGGATCGGGAAGGTGAATACCAGCAGCGCATATGCCATCCATAAGGCCACCACCGCTATGGAGGTGCCGATGCCGCGAATTTTGTTGGGAAAAATTTCCGAGATCAGCACCCAGGTCACGGGCGCAATCGACATGGCATAGGTGCCGATGGCCGCCAGTAAAAACCAGGCAGCATGCGCCGATTTCTGCTGCAGGAACAGGGCGCTCAGGATATACAATACGGCCAGCCCGATGGCGCCGAACAGCATCAGCGGCTTGCGGCCCAGCTTATCCACCTGCCACATCGCCAGCAGGGTAAACAACAGGTTGACGATGCCGATAAAGACCGTTTGCTTTAATTGGTCTTCCTGCGAAAAGCCAATTGTCTGGAAGATGGACGTGGTAAAATTGAACACGACGTTGATGCCGCAAAACTGTTGAAATACGGCCAGCCCGATACCCACCAGCACCGCCGGCAGCACCGCTTTCTGCAGCAGGTCGCTGTATTTCGGCTTGTGCGTGTTGGCCAGGGATTCTTCAATGGAGCGGATCAGGCCGTTGGCGTAATGCGTGTCGCCGATTTTCAATAAGATCTTCCGGGCTTCTTCCGTACGGTTGCGGGAGACCAGCCACCTTGGGCTTTCCGGCAGGAACAACACCCCCGCCAGGAACAAGGCGGAAGGCACCGTTCCTAAGCCGAACATCCATCTCCAGGCGTCGGCGCCATTATCGCTCAGGGAATAATTGACGAGGTTGGTGACCAGGATGCCGGTAACGATCGTCAACTGGTTCACCGCTACCATCTTGCCCCTTACCGGGGCGGGTGCGATCTCGGCGATAAACATCGGCGACACCACGGAGGCCATGCCCACCCCGATACCGGCTAAAAACCGTGCAGCTATAAAAAAGGACAGTTGGCTGGAAACGGCCATGGCCACGGAAGAAAGAAAGAAGATGCCTGCCGCGATCAGCAGCGCCATGCGGCGGCCTTTCACTTCGGCGATCTTTCCGGCAGTAAGGCAACCAATGATGCAGCCGAAGGCCAGGGAGGCTGTCGCAAAGCCCTCCCAGTATTCATCTAATCCGAACTGTGTTTTCAAAAAAGGCAGGGCGCCGGAGATGACAGCGAAGTCGAAGCCAAACAGGTAGCCTCCCATCGCCGCAATGAAAGAGATGAACAGCAGGTAGCGCAGACTGAACTCAGATTTTGTTGACGTCATAAGGCAAGCGTTATATTCTGACACAAAAATGAATTTTATCGAATGGAAGAAAATAGACAAAAGAATGGATTTGATGGACTTTTTTATGGAAACAGTTCGGTTTAATTTTGCGCTTCCTGTGTTTAAGGGCCGCTTGCACCAACGAACAGAGGTTATTGGCTGACCTTTCTTTACCTTATTTATGCGCGACGAAGCTTCAAAAACCTTACGCCTGGCCCTGCCCATCATCATTGGCGAACTGGCCCAGATCTCCCTGCACATCATGGATACGGCCATGGTCGGGGCGATCAGTTACCGGCACCTGGCGGCCTGCGCACTGGTCATGAACGTGATGAACATTCCCTTCGTTTTCGGCATCGGCATGACGATCTCCGTTTCGCAGATGGTCTCCATGGCCCACGGCCGCCGCGACGGACAGCTGGTGTCGCATTATTTTTTCAACGGCTTTTGTATCTGCGCGCTTACCGCGCTGGTCATTTCGGCCGGGTTGCTGGCGGGGAAAAGCATCTTATCCCACCTTGGGCAGGACCCGCAGGTGGTAGCGCTGGCCCTTCCCTTCCTGGAGCTGATGGGCCTGTCGCTGATCCCCATGCTGCTGTTCATGACGTTGAAGCAGTTTGCCGACGGGCTGCAAATCACCCGGATGGCCATGTATTTTTCCCTGCTGGCCCTCCCGGTAAACGTGTTTCTGAACTGGCTGCTGATCTACGGTAACTGGGGCTTCCCGCGGCTGGAGCTGAGGGGGGCGGGATGGGCCACCCTCATTACCCGGTCGTTTATCCTGTTGCTGCTGGCGATGACGATCCTGGGGAGCAACCGGTTTAAACGGTATGTGGCGGTTCGGGGAAAGCAGTGGCGGCTGCACCCGAAAACCATACGGGAGCTGCTGGGCATCGGCATACCGAGCAGCCTGCAAATAGGGATGGAAGCGGGCGCCTTTATCGTGGCCGGCATCCTGATCGGCACCATCAGCGCCCTGGAGCAGGCCGCCCACCAGATCGCCCTGGGCTGCGCTTCGTTTACGTTCATGGTGTCGATGGGGCTGGCCCAGGCCGGCTCCATAAGGGTCAGCAATGCGTACGGCAGCCGCAACTGGCAAAAGATCACCGCTGTCGGCAAAAGCACGCTGCTGGTGGCCCTGTTGTACGGAACAGTTTGCGCGGCCGCATTCGCGCTGCTCCGCCACCAGCTTCCCGGCTTGTTCAACAAGGACACGGGGGTGTTGCAGCTGGCCGGTTCCTTACTGCTTTTTGCGGCCGTATTCCAGGTCTCCGATAGCACCCAGGCCATCGGCGCCGGGCTGCTGCGCGGCATCAAGGACGTACGGACCCCTACCCTCCTGATCGCCGTCGCTTACTGGGTGATCGGTTTGCCCGCCGGCTACCTGCTTGCCTTTATTTTCGATATGGGCGCCCGGGGGTTGTGGCTGGGCCTCATCCTGGGACTGACGTTCGCCTCCCTGTTCCTGATCCGCAGGTTTTTGGTGCTGTCGAAAAGGAACACCCTGGCGGGCAGGCCGTAGGGTGCCGGCAAAAAAGGGAACAGGTATATTTTTTGGGTTGCCGTCTTTAAAAAGATATGGACAGCATCAACCAGCAGCAGCCGGAAAAGAATTATGAAGATCTTTTGGGAAAAGATGCCCTGGAAAAGCTCCGGGAGATCAATGATAAAGCAACCGCCTGTTTTTTCTGCACGAACCTCCGCACGGGTATGCCCTTTGCCACCCGCCCCATGGCCGTACAACAACTGGACGACCAGGGCTGCTTTTGGTTTTTAAGCGCCACCGACAGCCATAAAAATGCGGAAATAGCGGCCGATCCTTCCGTGCAACTGCTTTTCCAGGGGTCGGATTATGCTGATTTTCTTACCGTTTACGGGCAGGCGACGATTTCCACGGACCGGCAAAAAATTAAAGAATTGTGGAAGCCCCTGCTGAAAACCTGGTTCACGGAAGGGGAAGACGACCCCCGGATATCAGTGATCCGGGTAGCGCCGGTGCAGGCGTATTACTGGGATGTAAAACATAACCAGGCGGTGGCTTTCCTGAAGCGCGTCGCCGGCGCTATTGTGGGAAAGACCCTGGATGATTCCATCGAAGGGCAGGTAAAGGTGTAAGCAGGAACTTTTTGAGCAGGCAAGGCCGTTGGAAAAACCGGTGCCGCTCCCTTGGACGGGCGCAGCTTCCTGCCCTTTTCCAGTCATTTTAATGGTGAAACAATGAATTTTTCTGCTGGAAAACGGCGTTGGAAGTAATGAAAAGAAATGGCTGTAAGTGGCTGTAGTAAAGGGTTTTAACTGCCGGCGGACCTGTTTTGGCATAATAGGATGACACCTGATTTGGAAATAAGGGGAGCGGAACTCCTCTTATTTTTGTGTCATCGAAA